>NZ_MQTZ01000005.1 GCF_001939115.1 Leptolyngbya sp. 'hensonii'
TGAACGGGTTCAACTTCAACCAGTCGTTGATTGATTCTCAAGGTCGTGTGATCGGGACTTGGGCGGATGTGCTGAACCGGGCTAACCTGGGGATGGAAGTGATGCACGAGCGCAATGCTCACAACTTCCCTCTGGACTTGGCTGCGGGTGAGTCTGCTCCGGTTGCGGTTGCTGCTCCTGCCATCCATGGCTAAGGAATAAATCCAGTCTCTTCTAGAGTCTGTCAGTAAGGCCGCGAGTCATCGCGGCTTTACTATCTTTTGGAGCTGTAATGACTTGAGGCTTTACGTGGGGGATGGAACTGGTGCGATCGCAGGATCGACTACACTGGTATGCAGTCAATTGGCAAGCATTTTGGGAGGAAACTCAAACGGTTTACACTCGCCCTTTAGCCCGCTTGATTGAACAACTGCAGCGGCTGCCTGGAATTGGCCCTAAAACCGCTCAGCGATTGGCCTTACACATCATTAAACGTCCTGAGGGTGAGATTCAGGCTCTGGCTCAAGCATTACTGGATGCTAAGCAACAGGTAGGAGTTTGTTCCATCTGCTTTCATCTTTCAGCAGAGCCTATTTGTGAGATCTGTCGATCGACCAGCCGCGATAGCCACACCATCTGCGTGGTAGCAGACTCTAGGGATGTGATTGCGATCGAAAAAACCCGTGAGTATCGGGGAAAATATCACGTTTTGGGAGGTCTAATTTCTCCCATGGATGGGATTGGTCCGGAACAACTCCACATCCAACCCCTGATCCGAAGAGTCAATAAGCAAAATATTGAAGAAGCGATTCTCGCCATCAGCCCCAGTGTTGAAGGAGAGACAACAACCCTGTATATCGGTCAGTTGCTCAAGCCCTTCACAAGGGTTACCCGAATTGCCTTTGGTCTCCCCATGGGAGGTGACCTGGAGTATGCCGATGAGGTAACACTGGCCCGAGCTTTGGAAGGAAGACGGGAACTAGATTAACTCACCGACATCAGGGCCTATTTCAGTTTCTGCTTGATGATAGTGATGATCTGGGTCATCTGCTTTTTCAGTTGATCAATTTCTTGCTGCATGGCGATGATTTTTTCCTGCAGCGCTTGAATATCCGCTGAGTTTTCGGTTGAGCTGGCGTAACCATCGGGTACGGAGGAACGACTGGTGACGAGGGGTGGCTTCCGCTTAATCTTGATCATGGCGGATTTAATCGCCTCAACCAATTGCTTCTGCTCAAAAGGCTTTTCAATAAACTCGAAGAATTCAAACGGTTCCGAGATCTTCTCCGTTACTTCTTCTTTACGCCCGGACATGACTACAAGAGGAATCAGCCGCAGTTCATGTTCTTCCTCAATGTGCTGGTAGACTTCCCATCCGCTCATACGAGGAAGCAGGAAGTCTAGCATGATCAGGTTAGGCCGCTCCTGACGAACCAGGTTCAACCCTTCCAGGCCATCCTTGGCTTCCAAAACTTCGAAGTTGCCTTTTGGCAACATATCTCTTACCCGAGAACGAATGACTTTACTGTCGTCAATAACCAGAATCTTGTGAGTTGCCACAATCGACTCCTCTGGAGGTGCTGAAGGTCAAAACTACAAAACTAGAAGAAGTTACAGTTTTTTAATATTGTTAGCACCTGATCCTGATCACAGGTGAGGTGCAGGGTAAAACTGAAAAGATATTAATCAGGAATAACCTTAACCTACATTCCAGACATACGAAAGCATAAAAACAAGCATTTCGTAGAGCCTTTCCTGGTATAGTTCTGGCTCCCCTATATTCGACACTAGGTTAGTTATAGCGTGATAGAGCTTTTAACAGCAAAATTCTAATCTAGTATCCTAGTTTTTACTGGTTCAAACGTAAAGACTTCAAAATTAAGGTGTATCACGTTTCCCCTAATCCATCCGAACGAGCTAAGCAGCGTTCAGAGATTGAGGCCATGCCGGAGTGGCTCCGGCGTCCGATCGGCAAGGCCAGCGACATCTCAACCGTTCAGCAAATTATCAAACAGCGGCAAATTCATACGATTTGCGAAGAAGGCCGCTGCCCCAACCGGGGTGAGTGTTATGCCCAGAAGACGGCTACTTTCCTCCTGATGGGTCCCACCTGCACCCGGAGCTGCGCCTTTTGCCAGGTGGACAAGGGACATGCACCCATGCCCTTGGACCCTCGGGAGCCTGATCAGGTGGCTGAAGCGGTGCAACTCCTGGGGCTGCGCTATGTGGTTCTAACTTCAGTCGCCCGGGATGACCTGCCAGATCAGGGAGCCGGGTGGTTTGTGGCCACCATGACTCAAATTCGACGACTCAGCCCTGAGGCTCAAATTGAAGTTCTGACTGCAGATTTTTGGGGTGGGTCAGCTCTGGATCTGTCTCTATCGCTGGAGGAGAGACAACGCCAGCGTATTGCTACGGTCGTCGCGGCCCAACCTGCCTGCTACAACCACAATGTTGAGACGGTGCGACGGCTCCAGGACCGGGTCCGGCGGGGGGCGAAGTACGATCGTTCGCTCCGAGTATTACAGGCTGTCAAAGATCTGAACCCGGCTATTCCGACCAAATCCGGGTTAATGTTGGGCCATGGCGAGTCTCAGGAAGAGGTGATCGAGGCCATGGATGATCTGAGATCGGTGGGCTGCGATCGACTGACCCTGGGGCAATATTTGCGCCCTTCCCTGGAACATCTGCCCGTTCAGAAATACTGGACCCCTCCAGAATTTGATCGCTTGGGGGAGATCGCTCGGAATTTGGGCTTCACACAGGTTCAATCAGGCCCCCTGGTCCGTAGTTCCTATCATGCTGGCCAGACCCCCTTAGCCCACACCTGAGGGGAATAGTTGATTTTTTTTGCCCATTAATCTTTGGGTTTGTGCAATTGACTTCCATGTAAAGCGATAACGTCACTTATGCTGGTATTGGGGAACTGCCTCCAAACCAGCCTAATCTTTTGGGGCTTCATAATTTCAAGATTCTCCAGTCTCTCTGGCGATCGCCCCTACTTACCTTTACCCCTGCCAGGTTCTCAACATATGCAATCCAGTTGGCGAATCGGTTCCATCTTCAATATTCCCCTCTACATTGATTTTTCCTGGCTTTTCATTGTTGTCATTGTTGCAATCTTGAATGGATTTGCCTGGAGAGAGGTCTACCCAACCTGGCAGCCCCTGCTTCTGGGAGGTGCAGGGTTGTTGACCGCCTTACTCCTATTTGGCTCCGTCTTACTCCACGAATTGGGCCATAGCCTGGTGGCTAAAACTCAAGGTATTCAGGTCAACTCTATTACCCTGTTTCTATTTGGCGGGATCGCCGCGATCGAACAGGAGCCTAAAACTCCCGGGCGCGCCTTTCAGGTGGCGATCGCGGGTCCTGTGGTTAGCCTGGTGCTCTGTGGTGGTTTGAGTATCCTGACCTGGAACCTGCCCACCTCACACCCGGTTGCGTTTCTAGCGGCTGATCTGGCCAGAATCAACCTGGTGCTGGCCCTGTTCAACCTGATTCCCGGCCTGCCTCTGGATGGGGGGCAGGTGCTGAAAGCCGCCATCTGGAAGGCTACCGGCGATCGTCTGCGGGCAACTCGCTGGGCTGCCAGAACGGGTGAGATTTTAGGCTGGCTGATTATTCTTCTGGGTTTCGTTTCTGTTCTGATTCCAGGGGTTGCAGGGGGAAATATCTGGCTGGCGGTGATTGGCTGGTTTATCCTGCGCAATGCCGATCGCTATCGCCACATTACGGACTTACAGGAGGCCCTGCTGCAACTCAATGCAGCCCATGCCATGGGCCGAGAATTTCGGGTCGTGGAAGCCGGAATGACCTTGCGACAGTTTGCGGATCAGTACCTGCTGGATACGGCCCGTTCACCCATGTATTTTGCGGCTGCAGATGGGCGCTATCGGGGTCTGGTAGAAGTGACTGCCCTGCACCAGGTAGAACGCAGCCAATGGGAAACGAAAACGTTGCAAAATATTTTACAGCCTTTGACTGCCATACTGACTGTTCAGGAGCAAACACCCCTGATCGAAGTCATCAATCTGATGGAAAAACATCAGCTCAGCCGGATTACCGTTATTTCTCCGGCTGGTGCAGTCGCCGGAGTCATCGATCGGGGGGATATTGTCCAGGTTGTGATGCAGCAACTGAAGGTCCAGATTGCTCCTGCCGTGATTCAAAATATTAAAGAAGCAGGGGCCTATCCACCGGGATTTCCCATTCTGGCTGTGGCCAAAGCAACAGAAGAGTTATTGCCTCACCAGGATCCCTAACCCATTAGCCCCAAGATTGGCCTTTAAGAATATTGCGGATCCCCTTTGGATTTTGCTTTTGCCTTAGCTGCACTCCGCTTTAAGGCATCCAGGCGAGCTTCGTACTTAGACCGCTGACGCTTCTTGGGAGACTGTTCAATCAAAGTTTTCAGAGCACTACCCAGACTTTTGTAGGCGTTGGGTAGGGTGTAACCGAACCGAGTGGCCAGTTGGATGGCTCGATCGTCCGCCTCGATCGCTTCGCGCAATTTCTTTTCACCATTATTCTTCAGGTATAGACGGTAGCCCGCGAAGCCTGACAGGCCCAGAGCCAGAACCAGCAACAACCCGTCCTGAACCCAGAGTTCGCCGACTGCCCCCCCCAGACCGATCGCCAGAGCGGCCATTTCCCAACCATCCCTGGGAATCGTATCATTCTGCACCCGACCCACCTCGTGCCAGAACAGCAGATTTCGCTGGTCGGTGGCCAACTGTTCCCACTTCGGTAAATCAATTTGAATCTCAACCTGATCTTTGCCAATCTCTTCACTAGTAATCAGGGGAGGGTTCACAGCCGAGGTGACTTCTACCGTGACCCAGCTCTGGAGTTCAGGGGGTAGGAGCCCTTTGAGACGACGGAGTTCACTCATTTCAGCTCTAGCAGAGGATGCAGCAAAAGATGTCATGGTTTCAACGTTGGAGATTCAAACAATAAAAAATGGATGTCAACGATCCACATTTGCAGTATAGCGATCCTCACCGCTCCGTAACAGTCTCAAATCGTGCTGAAATCACCCCGATTATTCTGGTGATTCCACTTCCAGATAATACTAGAGAGGAGATTGGTCAGGATGTGGGCCAGAATTGGCACCAGCAGATTGCCTGTGGCCATGGCGCTGTAGCCCAGCAAAAATCCGACTAGAATGGCCCACGCCATGTAAGGCCACTGTTGCAGGCTGCTCAGGTGGAGCACCCCAAAAGAAATGCTGGAAACTGCCAGAGCCATGAAGCCCAGACCAAAGGCTGGCAACATCACGCCTCGAAACAGCAATTCTTCGCTCAGACCAGGAAGCAGCCCCAACCAGAGTAAATCTGGCCAGAGCAGCGGTTTCAAGACCAGTTGCAGATAGTAGTCTGCACTCTGGCGATAGGCTGGCCAAAAGCGATAAATCAAGGAACTGGCCGCCGTAATCAGCAGACCTACCCCCAGACCCACCAGCAGAGCTCTGATCTGAAATTTCCAGGGCAACAGAGCCACCGCGCCAAATTTACGCCATAGGGTTGCCATCAGTAGCAGGACGATCGCCGTCACTCCGATCGCCAGTAGAACCTGAATGCGCGTCAGGGGTTCAAGATCGGGATTAGGGGAAGGTTGATCTGCCACAAGAAAATACTAAAGGTTTATGCTTTGCCAAAGATCTTTAACCAAGATGGTATCAGGAGAGTTACAAATTTTTGTCCCTCTCTCAGCATACAGGACGCAACGAAGATAAGTGGGGACTCAGGGCCGCAACGCTGACTCCGGCGCGGTGAGCTGCGATGGCACCCAGGGCTTCCAGGTAGGAGTTCACCTGCAGGGCTGGAATGCCCAGGGCTTCTGGCGTCACCTGCATTTTGGTCTGGTTATCTTTGACGGCAATCACTTGGGCCTGCCCCTGACTCAAACTGAGGATGGCGCTGCCCCCACAGGCTGTTGCAGGCACAATCACGGCATCCACCTGATGGGACCAGATTGCAGTGGCCTTGGGCGAGGTGACAAATTGAGGAGCCCGACTCAACCCTGCCAGCACACAGGGCAGGAATGTAAAGCCAATTTCTTCGGCAGCCGATCGGGGGGAAAGCTGGGGGTCCAGGGGCAGGGGCAGGAGTGCAGGGGCATGGGCAGAGGGAACCCGAAACGTCCGTACTACCAGATGGCTGATCACGGCTTCTGCGCCAGCCAGGGGGTCCACCCCCTGACCGTGACGGTACTCCTGCAGGGCTGCACTGTCCTGGTCATCGGGGAACCGGGCCACCACCGCGATCGCCTCGGCCCCAGCCTGCGTAATCAGCCGGTCCACAGCCCGCAATAAGCTACCCGGATTTTGAATCGTACCCCAGGTGGCTCCGGAGGGTGCGGTCCGGAGTTCCACCCCTAGGGGGGCATCGGTGATGACATAGTCCGTCAAACGGAGACCCAGGGTAGCGCGAGTGGCCTCAGCCGCCTGGATCTGCCGCAGTTGCAACTCAGATTCGATCGCCCGATCCAGGACCAGACCCACCCGATTCTGATGGGTCGGAGCTAAGCCCCATTCACCGGCAGCAAAGCGATCGAGCGCGTAGCCTTCCACGTAGAAGGCATTAGGTAGGGGCCAGTAGAGCTGAGCCCCATTCAACACATTAGGGTGGGTAATCAGGCAATCCACCATCTGGGCCATGGCTCTGGCCACAGGCAGAGCATCTCCGGCGTAGCCTCCGATCGCTGCCCCAATTCCGGTGGGAATAATCAGAACAGCGGTATAAGGACGCAGGCTCAACTTAATGGCGCAATGGGGGAGAGCTTTGCGGGTTCCAGGGTCACGATCGCCTCAACATGAGCTTTCTGCTGCACCACGTTGACATCGGTCACGGCCCAGCGGAGGGGTTCACCCCGCTTTTGCAACTCGGCCTCGATCGCCTGTTGCATTTGGATGGGGGACTCCTGGAGATCAACTTCTGCAGTGATAAAGTGAGTGGTCATAGGACTTTCCTGAAAAGCAACCTTCAGTCCTTTCCTTACTTTTTCTGGAACTGACCGAACTGAAGGTAGTATACCGTGTCTTCCTTCTCTGTCTCAACCTTCAGATCAGAACGGGGATAGGACACACAGAGTAAGGCAAACCCTTGTTCACGAATTTCCGGGGCAATGCCCATCCCGTCGCTCTGGTCTACCGTCCCCTCAATCAATTGAGCGGCACAGGTGGTACAGACGCCAGCATTACAGGAATTAGGCAGAAAATCGAGACCCGCTTCATACGCCGCAGATAACACGGTCTGATCTTCGGGCACCTGGATGGTGTGAGTTTCCCCCCGGTAGTTAATTTCAACGGTGTAGGTCTTGGCCATGGATAGAAGAATTGCAACTGCAGAACAACATCAAATCATATAGCAAATTTCACGGGAATGCGGAGGCAGGATGGGGCCACTGCCCACCTCCTGCCCTGACCAAGCGGGTGACGGCTACAGGGTCAAAAATGGCCGTGCCAGGAAGAAGCTAGAAATCGACTTGGCATCCACCGGTTCTCCGGCCAGAATTGCAGCTTCCAATTGCTGGGGTCTCATCAACACCACTTCAATATCTTCATCCGCGTCCTGATCCGGAGGGAGGTCTAGCTTTTCCAGATCCTGAGCTAGGAAGGCATAAATAATCTCATCGGAGTAACCGGGAGCCAGCACAATCTCTCCCAGTTTCTGCCAGGTCTGGGCGCGATACCCAGTTTCCTCTTCAATTTCCCGCCGAATGGTGCTTTCCGCGTCTTCATTGGGTTCCAAGGTGCCTGCTGGAAATTCCAGCACCCGACCCATCACCGCAAAACGATATTGCCGGACCAGGACCAGTTGCCCGTCCGAAGTCACGGGGACAGCCAAGGCCCCACCGGGGTGGCGGATACATTCCCAGTCACCTTCGGCTCGATTGGGCAGACGCAGCCGATTGACTTCAAAGTTAAACTTGCGCCCTTCGTAGAACAGACGCTTTCTCAAGAGTTGGGGAGGCTCAGAGCCGACAGCCATGGATGGAAACTCACAACTTTTGCACTCCTGAACAGTCTACCGCCTGCAGGAGTTCACCGATCGTCTTTCCCGTAATTGGGTCCACCCAATCTGGGGCGATCTCAGCCAGGGGGACGAGAACGAAAGCCCGATCGCCCATCCGGGGGTGGGGAATCTGGAGCTGTGGCGTTTCCAGCACCAGGTTATCAAACAGCAATAGATCCAGATCCAGCGTTCGAGGACCGTTTCGTTCCTGGCGCACCCGCCCGAACTGGACTTCGACCTGGAGCAAGGTTTGCATCAGGGGCCAGGGTTCCAGCCCAACCTGCAACAGGGCGCAGCCATTCACATAATCTGGCTGGGGTGGCCCCACCGGACTTGTCCGATACCAGTGAGAGCGTCGGGTGACAGCAATTTGGGGATAGTGATCCAGGAGATCCAGGGCGGCCTCGATCGTGGCCTGGGAGTCCCCGAGATTGCTACCGAGGGCGATCGCTGCGGCAGGCATCCTTAGAATTTGAGCTGGCTAGAGTGGATTACTCCGATCGAACCACAAACATCCGTGTAGTACCAGGGTCCGGCTGAGCCATAAATGTTAATGGTCGTGGGACTGTTGATAGTACAGAGCACGGTGCCATTGGGGGAGTTTCTGACATTAGACGGGGGATCGAAGACAAAAGCCGCATTGTTGCCCCCGTTGTAGCTGCAGACCACTTCCAGCATCCGCTGGGTGGCGCGGGATTGGGGCCGATGCACCTGTTTTTCTGGGAAAGTGGTCCAGGTGCCGTTCTGGCAGTTGGCCTGGCTGACGACCTTTTCATTGCCCAGGTAATACACAAAATTGACGCTGCGGGCACTGGCCCGGGAAATCGAGCACAGGTCTACATTTACGGCCTGACCTGCGACTGCGGTTCCGGCGAAATAATTACAGGATTCTGCCTGGGCTTTGGGCGGGCTCCAGAGCAGGGAAGCCCCGATCAGCGCGCAGGACAGACTCAATCCGAGGGAAAATTTATTCATAAATAGCCTCCATTTTGGCTATCTGCTCAGGCATCTATAACAACATCGAGACCTGCAAGAGGGATTGGGTCGTGTTTCAATTTTTGGATTCCACTCGCTAATACGGGATGGCTATAGTCCTCTTTTATACTGCCAGCATATCAACTGTGGCTCAGATCGGCGGGTGATCCTCATCAAATGCAACAAGGTTAGGGTAGACCCACTTGCTCGAAGTTTCCCTTTCGGAACTTGAACGATCGCCTGCATTCCCTTCTTGGGAGGGGTTGGTGTGTCCCTGGTTCCCAGAGTCTGGCTGGGGACCAGATGCTGCGACGCTGGATGACGGCATGGGCAGCCTTCAAACCTCAACGATCGCACTTTGAACCCCGACATTGCAGCTCAGAAGTCGAACGATCGTTCTCTGAACCCAAAGATTCCCCTTCGGAACTTGAACGATCGCCTTTTTGTCCCTGGTTCCCAGAGTCTGGCTGGGGACCAGATGCTGCTGCGACGCTGGATGACGGCATGGGCACCCAGGCAGAGCCTGGGCGCTAGGAAATCCCCTCTCGGGAGGGGTGGCCCGCAGGGCCGGGGTGGGTCACAGGTTACACTTTACAAGTCTCGATGTGAGAGAAGAGAACCCCCCCCCCCCGAAGGCAGACCAAGGACATACCACATTCTCTACGCGCAACCCACTCTCTCGCGCACAAACAGGGAGGTGTCCTCTAGGTGATGTGGTGCTAAATTTTACATTGCATTTATAACGAGCGCTCCTCCCCCTTGCCAAATTTGCCATCCATCCGACTTGATGGCAAAACCGATCCCAGGCTTCTTGATGATACTGGCCGTCTGGGATGCCGCCGCATTGGAGATAAATCTTCTTCTGTACCGTGAAGCCAAACCGGCCCTGGCTGTATTTCACCCAGAGGCTGTCGATCGTCTTCAACTCCTCACAGGGAAAGTTCAGCAACTCTTCTGGTTCAAACCACTGGCCCTCTTCCTTGCCGACGGTGGTGATCATCAGCCGGTAGGTTTCCCGGTCGGCTTCTCGCCACTGTCCCTGCTTCAGATAGTTCTCCAGTTGGGCATAACGGGAAGTCTGTACCGTCAGTTTCAGGGCCTCCAGTCCTGCTTCCAGCGTGGGGTCAACTCGTTTAGTCGTTTCCTGAAAACAGAGATAAGCCAGGTCGATGGCTCCCCGTTGCATCATTTCTCGGATCAGGGTAGTTGGGTTGACCTGGGCGGCATAGAGCAAAATTGTCGGTTTCCACCAGTCATCCTGGAAGTGGTCATAGAGCCGACTTTCCTGCTTCAACTGGGCAATTTGGGTGGCGGCTAAATATTCCTGAAAGCTGAGATGGGCAAATTCAAATTCGTCTGGTTCTCGCTCCACCAGCAATTCGCTAATCTGCACCACTTGTTCCAGAAAGTCTTTAGCGGCAACGGTTTCGCTCTCTTGTTGCAGGCATTTGGTCAGTCCCTGTAGGAGCTTGGCGCGATCGATCCGTTCCCAGCGGTTTTGCATCATGGCCAGGGCCAGCATTTGCAGAATCGTCTGGGCCTCGCACTGGGTCAGCAGGGTTTCCAGCTTACGGGCAGCCGGACGATCTCGAAGCTGCAACCGGCACATTTCCCGATACAGTTCCACCCGACGCTTGGGTAGTTCCGAACCTGGAAACCGGCGATGAAAGGTGACGATCATGTTCAGCAGCAGAGGATTTTTGGCCAGATCCTGGAGTTCCTGGCGGGCTTGGATCTGGGTCAACAGGTCTTTGGCGGCTTGCTGGGCCAGTTGCTGCACATCGGGTGTGTTGCGTCCTCCATGGGTGTAGCGTTCCTGGCTGAGATACCACTTTTCCACAAATTCCTGACGTTGAGCTGCATCAAAGTCTTTAATCCAGAAAGGGGTGGCCAGTTCCAGCCGATCGCCCGCGTCCTGTTCCCGGTAGGCTTTGGGCCGGGAAGTTACCATAAACACCGATTTGCCATATTGGTGCAGTTGTTCCATGATCCAGCGGGCTACGGCAGGACGTTGCGTCTTTGCCACTTCATCGAAGCCATCCAGCATCACCAGAGCCTTGCCCTGCTTCAGGATGTCCCTGGCCCAGTGGGGCGGCACCTGTAAGTCCTGAGCACCGGGTAATCCGGGAATGTGATGGTAGGTGATCAGATCAGGCAGACTGGGGGGATTCTCCTGGGAGAGCAAGTCTCGATATTTCCGCAGGATTAGCAGCACTGGAATCAGCTTGGGGGCCGATCGGGGCTGTTGCTTTTTGCCATATAGGTAGGCAATGTGTTTCAGCAAGGTGGTTTTGCCATAGCCCCCCCAAGCCTGGACCACCAGTTGCCGAAACATGGGTTCCTGCCGGGTTCTCGCCAGAATTTCCCAGATGGTTGTCGTTCCCTCGAACTGTTCAAAGACAGCCTGCCGCAATCCCGGCGAGAGGGGGCTGGCGTCGAGCCTGAGGGGAATAAATACGTCCTTGAGTAGGGGAGTAAAGATCCGATCGTGCTGGGCTACTCCTTCAGAACGAAAGGATTCACAATCCGATGCCTGACGTTGGAGATATTTATTGTCAAAGCCGGAAAGCTGCCACTTCAGGGCTTCATTCAGGCTGTCCATCCCCTTGTTCAGGGCATCGGCATCCTGTTTGCCCTTATCGGCATAAATCTCTGACAATCGCTCGACAAAATTTTTGCTATAGGCTGCCCATACTGCCGTCACGATGGTTACAGGAAATGTGAGTAGAACCATTGCCCACTCTTGCCTTAGCAAAAAACTGGCAAACAACCACCCACTTCCACCCAGAGGCATCCACTGGACGAATGCCTGCACCGATCGCTGCACAAATCGTCGTTCTGAACTGGGGGATGCTTTGGCTAGACTGGTGGGAGTCTCTTTGGGGTCTGGCTCTGGCGTCATGGCGAGACAGGCTCGGCAACGGGAATTTTCTCCCATTTTGGCGTATTTTCTTGTCCTTGCAGCTCAGAAGCCGAACGATTGTACTCCGAACCCCAAGTTTCCCCTTCGGAACTCGAACGATCGCCCTGTGAACTCGGAGTTTTCCCTTTGGAACTCGAACGATTGCACTTTGACCCCGAAGATTGCACCCCAGAAGCCGAACGATCGCACTCTGAACCCGAACATTGCACTTCTGAAGCTGAACGATCTCACTTTGAATCCCAACTTTCCCCTTCGGAACTCGAACGATCTCATTCCCCTCTGGGGAGGGGTGGCCCGCAGGGCCGGGGTGGGTCTGCTTAGGCACCCAGGCAGAGCCTGGGCGCTAGGAGAGGGGAGAACTTACCTCTGGGGAGGGGTTGGTGTGTCCCTGGTTCCCAGAGTCTGGCTGGGAACCAGATGCTGCGACGCTGGATGATGACGGCATGGGCACCCAGGCAGAGCCGGGTCTGCTTTGGCAGGGGTCCCTGGTTCCCAAACTCTGGCTGGGAACCAGATGCTGCGACGCTGGATGACGGCATGAGCCCCCAGGCAGAGCCTGGGCGCTAGGAGACGGGGAGAACGGGGTGGGTCTGCTTAGGCCCCCAGGCAGAGCCTGGGCGCTAGGAGCCTGGGCGCTAGGAGAGGGGGAGAAATTCCCTGGTCCCTGGTGTGTGTCCCTGGTTCCCAGAGTCTGGCTGGGGACCAGATGCTGCGACGCTGGATGATGACGGCATGGGCACCCAGGCAGAGCCTGGGCGCTAGGAGACGGGGAGAACGGGGTGGGTCTGCTTAGGCACCCAGGCAGAGCCTGGGCGCTAGGAGCCTGGGCGCTAGGAGACGGGCCAGATGCTGCGAATCTCTACCGATCGCTCTCCATTCCCGTCAGGGTCAGACCCAGGGGATAGGTGATAGCAAAGCAGTAGGATAACTCCCGGCGGGCTTCCGGTGGCAGGACGATCGTCCACTCCAGTGCCTGGGGGCTGCTGGAGGTGGGGGCGGGTAAGGCCCGCAGCAGGCGGGTGGTAACTTGCTCACTGCGGCTCAGGGGGAGTTGCTCGGTTACTTTCAGGGTGATTTCCCGATCGCGCAGGTTGGCGATCGTCAGGCGATAGGCGTAGGTTGTAACCTGGCTTTGCAGGAAGATGCCCCGGCGGGTCTGGCATTCAACCAGTTGCCGCTGTATCTTCAAGCCCTCGTCAATTCCTAAATCCAGGCGGAAGGGCTGGCCGGGGGCTACTTGCTCCAGCCGGATGGTGCCGATGAACAGGTTGTTGCGAAAGATGTTGGCCTGTCCTGGTAGCAGGGTGACACCATGGGGATGGTTGGTGACGATCGCCTGCAGGTAGGCAAAGCTGGCCAAACGAGGTAATGCCACGTATTCAATCCGGCAGGGATACTCATCTTCCAGAATGGTGACTTTGCGGGGAGTGCCGTCACCAGGAATCCCGTCTTCCTGGCCCAGGAGGAGGGTGGTGATGCCATTTTCGCGGGCAACTTTGGTGACGATGGGGGGCACTGCAATCGGTTCGGTAGGAATTGTCTCGGATCTGAGCGAAGAATCCCCACTGGTGATCGCCGGGTTCTGGCCCGGATGACGATACGGACTCGACTCCGGGGGTGACACATCAATGTACCAGGGATGGAACTGGGGCCAGAGGGCTCCCGTGCCGAGTTCTGAGGTGGAGAGGGTAAGGCTGGCCCCGGCCCAGTTTTCCCCACTGTACTGCTTGACTTCTGCCAGATAGCTGACTTTTACCTGCCGTCCAGTGCGGTTGAAGGTCATGTCGTAGAGGGGCGTCCAGCCTGCCCGATCGACTACATAGGACAGCTCCAGAACAAACTCTCCGGCTCCACTGGGTTCCACCATCACCACCAGTCGATGGCCTCCCTGACCTGGTGTGGCTTCGATCTGGGCCAATTGCTGACGCAGCTTTTGAAGCTGCTGCTCCAGATCCTGCTGTTCCTGCTCCAGTTGGGAAATTACCGTGGTGAATTCGCGGTACTGCTGGCCCAAAAAGTCCACAAGCTGCCGGGTTTGCTCTAGATCGATTTGCCGCTGGGCCAACCCTTGGGAGAACTGATCCACCGATTTTTCGCTCAACCCCTGGATAAACTCCCGTTGCAATTGCAGGGAGTCCAATCGGTTGCGAATGTGGCGTTGCTGCTCCTCCAGGAGGGCAATTCGATCGTTCAAGTCTGTGATCTCACTAACGATGGGTGGGGTGGTCTGCAGGGGTTCGGTACGAATGCCCAACAGGCGAACCCCCACCGTCCCAATTCCACTCACTTGTAGGGACTCCGATCGCAGGCAGGGAGACAGACCTGGGATGACCAATTCCCGTTCCAAACCCGTCAGGATCACCACCCCTCGACGGATAATCAGGGCCTGGTTGACATAGGCTGTGACGGCCAAAATGCTGGTTTCGACGACCTGAACGGTGTCTTGCTTGAAAGTCCCGATTTCTGGATGACTCAGGGATGCTGCCGAACGCTCTACCACGCCTCCTCCTCTACAGGTTGCTCGATTCAGACTGGCAGATGCACGGGCAGATATGAGTATACAGCGTTTGCTAATTTTGGGGGGTGGAATTAAAGGGTAATCCCGGCCAGGTCAAGGATTTTGGGAATTAAATCCTCCCGCTTGACGGCCATCATGTGGACGCCCTGGCACAACTGACGGGCCATCAGCACCTGTTCTGCCGCGATCGCAATACCCTCCTGGAGTGGGTCGGCGGCTTGCTCCAGCCGATCGATGATGGGTTGGGGAATATTTACCCCTGGGACACAGCGGTTGATGAACTGGGCATTTTTGGCGGATTTGAGCAGGAAGATTCCGGCCAGGACAGGCTTTCCAGCCGGGGTGGCAAGCTGGGTCATGAACTTTTCCAGCCGATCGAAATCGCAGATGAGCTGGCTCTGGAAAAATTGGGCTCCTGCTTCGATCTTGCGTTCAAACCGGCTCTGCAAGCTGGACCAACTGGCTAATTGGGGGTCGATCGCGGCTCCGACAAACAGATCCGTGGCTCCATCCGTCAGGGGTTTCTGGTTCCAGTCCAGACCGTGATTCAACTGGCGGATCATCTGCAGCAACCGCACCGATTCCAGGTCGAAGACGGCCTTGGCATCCGGGTGATCCCCAGCCTTCACCGGGTCACCCGTCAGGGCCAGGATGTTGCGAATTCCCAGGGCATGGGCTCCCATCAGATCAGACTGGAGGCCAATGCGGTTGCGATCGCGACAGGCTACCTGGCAGATCGACTCGATCCCGTGCTGCTGCAAAATCACGCAGGCCGCCAGGGAGGACATCCGTAGAACCGCCCGACTGCCGTCGGTAATATTGATTGCATGGACACGCCCCTGCAGCAATCTGGCCATTTCCAGCATGTGGGTCGGGTCCCCTCCCTTGGGTGGACAGGCTTCAGCCGTAATCAGGAACTGACCGGATTGCACGGCGGAGCGGAAGGAGGAGAGGGGACTCGGCGCAGCAGACTCAGGCATGGACGTTGAACCATTAACTGGATGAATTCCATCCTACGTTACAGCGGTATCGAGTAGCCGAGGGCGGATTTCACCTTGAGTAGGGTGTCGTTAGCGATCGCGGCTGCCTGCTCTCGTCCCTGGCGCAGGATGGACTCCAGATAGCCTTTATCTGCCATGACTGCGTGATATTTCTCCTGAATCGGCTGGAGGGCGGCGATCGTGGTTTCCGTCAGCAAGGGCTTGAACTGGCCCCAGCCCATATCCTGACATTCGATCGCCACTGCTTCCTTAGATTGACCCGACAGCAGCATGTAGAGGGTCAGCAGGTTGTTGGCCTCGGGTCGTTCCGCGTCATCGAAGACCAGGCCCCGGTGAGGGTCGGTTTTACATTTTTTGATCTTCTGCTGAATTTGCTCCGGGGTATCTAGCAGATTAATCCGGCTCTGATCCGAAGGGTCAGACTTGGACATTTTCTTTGTCCCATCCGTCAGACTCATCACCCTGGCTCCTTCAGACCGAATTAAGGGGTCCGGCTGCTTCAAAATCCGTTGCTTCCCCTTATTCCCGTACAGATGGTTGAAGCGGGCGGCAATGTCACGGGTTAGCTCCAGATGTTGCTTCTGGTCTTCACCGACAGGCACCTTATCCGCCTGGTACAGCAGGATATCCGCTGCCATCAGCACGGGATAATCCAGCAGCCCCGTACTGACGTTTTCCCCTTGTTTGATCGCCTTCTCTTTGAACTGGACCATATCCTGGAGCCAGTTCAGGGGGGTAATACAGTTCAGCAGCCAGGTCAGCTCACTGTGGGCTGGGACATGGGACTGGACAAAGATATTGGAGTGAGTCAGATCAATGCCGCAGGCCAGATAAATGGCGGCAATGCCATAGGTGTCTGTGGCCAGAATTTTGGGATCATGGGGCACGGTAATTGCGTGCAGATCCACTACACAGAAGAAATTCTCGTACTGACTCTGGTTTTCCACCCAGTTACGGATAGCGCCCAGATAATTACCCAAATGGGGATTGCCCGTGGGCTGGACTCCCGAAAGAACACGCTGCCTGGTCATGCTAAAAATAAATGGGGTTATTGCTTACAAAATGTTAAATTTTATTGTGTACTCTCAAAACAAGTTAACAAAATTTTTAACCCATTCCTCGATCATTATGAATCACTCCTTGCTCTTGAATCGGACGACTCCTAGCTTTGACGATCGCCTGCGTCATTGTCTGGCCTTGGCTCGAAACCTCTCTGATCATGCCGAAGCTCTCCAGGCTTTTGAACAACTCCGAGCAGATGTTGCCCAGCATCAGCCGGAGATGGCCGGGATGCTACAGTTGCTCTGGCATGAAGTGATGACCGCTCGCCGTTCGGCTGCATTCTGGCAGCAGCTTTCTGATGTGGAGAAAGAAATTTCTGAGCAAATGGCGGCCAATCACCTGCAATTACAGCAGAATTATCTGCGCCTGATGCAGGAACAATAATTGTTTCAATTAATTAGCTCTCAATAAAAATATTCACTTAGGCATAGTTCTTTATTTTCCTCCTGGCGATAGTCTTGGATTTAAACCAATCCAAGATTATGGGGGTGTCCATGAGAGCTTTGCTACTCTGGCCGGTCATGCCGAATTCGTTTTGGTCCTACCAGGAAACTCTGGACTTGGCAGGGCTGCGGTCTACGAATCCACCACTTGGTTTACTTACAGTGGCGGCGATGCTGCCGTCCGATTGGGAGATTCGCTTCGCCGATCGCAATGTCCGTTGTGAAACAGAGGATGATTGGGCCTGGTGTGATCTGGTTATCATTTCTGCCATGATTATCCAGCGGCAGGATTTTCGAGAACTGATCCAGAAAGGGGTCTTCCTGGGGAAGAAGGTCGCCGTGGGAGGGCCTTTCCCCACATCCGTGCCGGACTTTGCCCTCGAATCGGGGGCCCACTATTTGATCCTAGATGAGGGAGAATGTACCCTGCCTCTGTTTCTGGAAGCCCTGGAACGGGGAGAACCCGAGGGGATCTTCCGATCTGCTGAAAAGCCTGATGTCACCCAGACCCCGATCGCCCGCTTCGACCTGCTGGACTTGAACGCCTACCTGGCCATCACGGTTCAGTTTTCCCGGGGTTGTCCTTTCCAATGTGAGTTCTGTGACATCATCAACCTCTATGGGCGAAAACCCCGCACCAAGACCCCAGAACAGATGCTGGCTGAACTGGAAGTTCTCTATCAGATGGGGTGGCGGCGGTATGTGTTCGTCGTGGATGATAACTTTATTGGCAACAAGCGGAATGCCAAGCTATTTTTGCAGGCCCTGATTCCCTGGATGGAGGAACATCAGTATCCCTTCATTCTGCTCACGGAAGCTTCCCTGAACCTGGCCGAGGATATGGAACTGGTCGAGTTAATGGTCAAGGCCGGTTTCACCCTGGTCTTCATGGGTATTGAAACCCCCGATACCGATAGTCTCCTGGGTATCAATAAAGTTCAGAACACCCGCCAGTCTCTGATTGACTCCTGCCATAAGATTACCCGTGCGGGTCTCCAGATCATGTCTGGCTTCATTATGGGCTTCGACAACGAACGTCCCGGTGCCGGTCAACGCATTCAACAATTCATTGATGACACGGGCATTCCCCAATGCCAGTTCAGTTTGCTACAGGCGTTGCAAAATACGGCCATGTGGGAGCGACTGAAACAGGAGGGTCGGCTGACCGATAGCCTGAACACCTTCCACCAGGGAGCGATCATGAACTTTGTGCCCACCCGATCGGTGGAAGAGATTACTGAGGAATACATTGAAGCTTTCTGGGGGATTTACGAGCCCATGCCTTACCTGAAGCGCACATTCCGCCACTTTATGATGATGAATGGCTGGCGCGGTAAAACCTGCCGTCCGATCACCGGGAAAGAAGTGGGCTTATTCTTTGCCATCTGCTGGCGACAGGGTATCACCCGCTCTACCTGGTTTCGGTTCTGGTGGCAGTTGGTCACGATCGCTCTGCTCAAGCCCCGTCTGTTCTACGACTACATGACCACTCTGGGCGTCGGGGAGCATTTCTTTGCCTATCGGCATCAGGTGCGGGCCCAACTCCTGCAACAACTGGTCAAACTCAAGCAGACCAAGCCAGTGCCGGATCAGCCTCAAGTTGAAGCCGAAGCAACAGCCTGTGTCACGATTTGATGCGGAGGTTGGCAAAGTTCAAGCCGGGAATTTCTGGGAGGTCTCTTCCTCCCAGTCGATTTTGATCCGATCGCGCCCTTCCTGCTTGGCCTGATAAAGGAGGCGATCGGCCTGGTTGATGAACTGATCCGTGGTGATGTCACCGGTTGGACACAAACTCACAATGCCCATACTGAGGGTGACGTAGGGACGAACCAGGGAACCCCGATGTTCAATCTGCAACTCATAAATCCGGCTCTGGATACGCTTTCCCACGGTCACTGCTCCCTGTAAATCCGTATTCTGCAGTACCACCATGAATTCTTCGCCCCCATAGCGGGCTGCCAGATCCGACGATCGCTCAACGGCCTGGCCAATCACTGCCGCAATTTGCTGCAAACAGGCATCACCAGCCTGATGACCATAGGCATCATTGTATTTTTTGAAATAATCTACGTCGCAAAGCAGTAAAGAAATCGGAAATTTTTCCCGTTTGGCTTGCAGCCAGGCCTGCGCCAAGAACTCATTAAATCGACGCCGGTTCGCCAGTTGGGTCAGAGTATCTGAATTGGCTAGCTGGTAAAGTTGCTGGTTCGCTGTCAGTAACTCCTGGGTGCGGTCCGCCACTTTTTGTTCCAGGGTGCGGGAATATTCTTCCAATTGGCGATTTTGGGCTTCCAGGGTGACCGTATAGTGGCTGATATCTGTCATCATCGTGTTCAGAGTATCTGCTAGAAAGCCCAACTCGTCATTGCTCTGAACATGGACAGCGAAATTATAGTCGTGGTCTCGAATCCGCTGGGCGATCGCCTGGAGTTGGACCAGGGGGTGGGCTAGTTGACGGGCCAGCAGGAGAGCCAGCAAAGTTGAAATGGCAAAACTGATTCCGACAAAAGCAGCGCAAGCAGATTGCAATTTTTGGATCTCATCCGCTTCGGTTTTGGCCATATAGTCCAGCCCCAAAACCGCGATCGTTTGGCCTGTCTGATCCTTAATCGGAATTGCGGCAGTGACAGAGGTATAGAAACTATCCGTGAAAAAATCTTGCGTCACCTGGACCTGTCCGTCAAAGGCCAATCGAAATACTGGATCTGGCGACACATACAACTGACCGATCGGCAACCCCTGCCAGTAGTTTACCTGGGGGTCCGGGGTCGAGGAAGCCAGAAACTTCAACACCCGACGATCGGGAGATTCTGGAGTGGTCACCAGCAAATACGTACCAATTCGTTTGGGGTCCACAGATTTCCCAATAAAAATCTGGGGATAGATCTTCCGGGGAGGATAGACCTGCTGGCGACTGGCGTAATCAATTTTGCGCAAAATTTGCACAAGGCGCTGAAAATCTGCGGACCTGTGATAGCGTTGGGCAACATCTACGGGCAAACTATCCAGAGTTGCCCCAGAGGCAATTTGCTGGATGGCTGCTGGCGTCACCTGAGACTCGATCTCAATGGCAGTTTTCAACCGCACGATCGCGGCTCGACTTTCATCATCGAATAAATAGGCACCCGTCCGTCCGACATCCGCCAATCGCCCAGTCATCTGGCGAATCACCAGGCGATACGTTGCAGAGTAGAAGAAAGAAACACTGGCCGTTGCAATCCCGACTGCCAATGTAGCAATCATTAAACCAAGCTTAATGCCAAACGGGATGCGTACAGGCCGACCAACCGACTTATTTGCCATCAGGGTGAAATGGCCTCTTGCACCAACTATAACGGTCCTAATTTGATTTGTGAACGTTGAGTGAAGCTTGCCAGGGGTTAGGCATTGTTATCCCATTACAGATGTTGAGGCCAGCCCTATCCACTCTGGATCTGGAAAAAGGCAATTAACAAGGCACAAGATAATTTTACCCCTGAAAAAGATTAGCTAACCCTTATGTCACAACCTACCTACCCCTACAGGCGGAGCAGGTCTGCAAGGCAGCGAAGTCGGATGCTTGATGTTATCCCCCTTCTGGATGCTTATATTCAATGACTAAATCAGGCAGCCCTTCCAAATGCTCGATCGGTTGCGCAGCCTCCAGGGGAGCAAACACCGTCAAACCCCGGTGGATACACTCGACTTCGACGGGGGTGGTTCCGATTAAATCCCCATCGACATGGACTTTTTGCGGGGAGTCTGTGGTGATGAGAAACCGCCGATCGCGGAGAAACCCAATTCCATTGCGGGTGGTGGGGGCTCCAGCTAGGGCCGAGCTAAACAATTCGTAGGCGATCGCAAAAGAATGCATCACATTTTCTGGTGCCAGAATCGTCAGGTCGAGTAACCCATCATCAAAAATAATTTGGGCCGGTCCCTGAGCCAGAATGGAGGTGGGAGGCGCAGCATTGGCAACGGAGACGGATGCTGCTGAGACGGTAATCACTCGATCGTCGGTCTCAATTCGGGTTTCAAATAGCTCTAAATTTTTGACCTGATCCAGAGCCGCCAGAATATAGGCCAGGTTGCCCAGTCGGTTTTTGGCTTCCCGATCAGCAATCTCGATCGTTTCGGCTTCAAACCCGACATCCATTTTCAAAATCATCGGCTTGCCGTTGCAGCGAGCTGCATCCAGGGTGCGGGTTGTCCCTGCTAAAATCACCTGGCAGGCTGCCTCTATGCCTGTGGGGATGCCGGTGGCATTGGCGAAAGCATTGGCGGTGCCTCGGGGAATGACGCCCAGGGGAATTGTCGTCCCAATCAGAGGGGTGGCTGCAGCCGAGAGGGTGCCATCCCCACCGGAGGCCAGAATAGCCTCAGCACCCTGTTCCACAGCAGTCTTGGCCAGTTGGCCCACGTCGGTTTCGGGATCAGTGATGTGAATCTCCAGATCGATCGCCGGTTCTAGAATTGACCTGATGATTTCCAGATCGATTTCCGGGTTCCGTTGCCCCGCAACGGGATTGAAAATCAAGCAGGCTGAGCGTCGCATAGGTTAATTTTGGGGGTGAACAGGGAAGGATTAGGAATCCTATCCTTTCCACTGTCTCTGGATGGCACTGTTTCAGTCAAGGCGCAAAAGAGGGAGTTGCCGCATGCTTAAAATACTTCCTGGGTAGGATTTAATCTCCCGATCCTTGGATGAAACTTGACTGAAATAGCCCATAATCCTGGGGCAAAAACGCAGGCGAATGATCTGGTTGGCTGACAAAACTCCTCAATTACTTAAGTTAAACCTATGGTTTCCACCCCATCTTCTTTGTCTCCCAAGGCTTCATCTGGCCTGGAGAATGCATCCACTGAATTCATTCAGTCTCAGATAGACGCTCAAAAACAGGATACGGATATTGACCTGGAGTTTTTGTACACCAGAGATATTGAATTTCGGCAGGAAACGATTTACTTCATTGTCGTCGATCGCTTCTTTGATGGGGATCCAGACAACAGTGAGGGGCCGAACCCGGAACTCTATGACCCCGATGGGCAGGATTGGGGACGCTACTGGGGCGGCGATCTGCAAGGGGTGATTGAAAAGCTGGATTACCTGAAAAATATGGGGGTGACGGCCCTCTGGCTGACCCCCTTATTTGAACAGATTGAGGATCTATTTGTCACCAGTGCAGCCATTCATGGGTACTGGATTCGGGATTTTAAGCGCCTGAATCCCCGGTTCATTGGCAAGGATGAAAATCCTTCCCTGAATGCCACGCAAGAAACCCGTAATACCACTTTCGATCGTCTGATTGCAGAGTTGCACAAGCGCAAGATGAAACTGGTGCTGGATATTGTCTGCAACCACAGTTCGCCGGATGTCAGTGGCCACAAAGGAGAACTCTTTGACGATGGGGTGAAAATTGCCGATTTCAATAATGACAAGGACAACTGGTATCACCACTACGGAGAAGTGACCGACTGGGAGAATGAGTGGCAGATTCAGAACTGTGAACTGGCAGGGCTGGCCACGTTCAATGAAAACAATATCCAATACCGTAACTACATCAAGTCCGCAATCAAACAGTGGCTGGATCGGGGGGTGGATGCTCTGCGCGTTGATACGGTCAAACACATGCCCATCTGGTTCTGGCAGGAGTTTAACGCGGATATGCAGGCCCACCGACCGGATGTCTTCATTTTTGGCGAATGGATTTACAACCATCCCGCTGACGATCGCTCCGTTGAATTTGCCAATTGCTCTGGCATGACGCTGTTGGATTTTGGCCTCTGTGTGGCAATCCGGGGGGCGCTGGCCCAGGGTGCAGAGGCCGGATTTCACCTGGTGCAGGATATTCTCAATCAGGATGCGAACTACGGGGGAGCGACTGAGCTAGTCACCTTCATCGACAACCACGATATGCCCCGGTTCCAGTCGTTGAATCCTGATCCGGAGATGTTGCGGGTGGCGATCGCCTTAATCATGACCACCCGAGGGATTCCCTGTATCTACTACGGTACAGAACAATATCTCCATGACGACACCAATGGGGGCCATGATCCCTACAACCGACCCATGATGAACGCCTGGGAGCAGGATACGGAGGTGTATCGCTATATTCGCTTGCTGTCTGGATTACGGCGATTGAATCCGGCGGTGGCTCTGGGCAGCCAGTGGCAGAAGTACGTCACCCCAGATGTGTTCTGCTATGTGCGGCGCTATGGCAATTGTGCCTGTTTTGTGGCGTTGAATCGGGGAGAGACCATTACCCTGGAGGCAGTTGCCACCGATTTGCCCGATGGAGAACATACCTGTGTGTTGTCCCGGCGCAAATTTACGGTGCAGGATGGCATGATTCCTTCGTTGGAATTGGGCCGACGGGATGCGATCGTCCTTAGCCATGTGGGAGAACGGGTGAAGGGCCAGACGATCGTCCGGGTGCAACTGAATGGGGTCAACACCCAACCGGGAGAGACGATCGTGGTTGTGGGAGACTGCCCGGAACTGGGCAACTGGGACATCACCGGGGCCTATCCCCTGGAGTACATCAACTCCAATACCTGGTTTGCGGAAATTCCCTTCAATGAAAGTGCGGGTAAGCTGATTCACTACAAGTACGCCATGTGGCGGGAAGGGCAATCGCCCCTGCGAGAAAACCTGGTGGCCCGCCATTGGGTGATTGCCAGTGAAGGAACGGTCAAATGGCGGGATACCTGGGCTTCCGAACGGGAAGCATGATAGGAAACTCTCACATGGTTAAATTGCTATGCAAATTTCTGGCTCAATGGAAGAGTGAGGTTAAAATCATTCAAACAAGTAGAAGTCTTGCCGCTCAATAGACCTGTGATTGTATCCCGACTGTTGCGGAAAACCTTGCTACCTTATCACTCCCACCTGACTGTTGTTGTTCTTCCTGATGAAACGACTGCTTTTGAAGCCTATCGGCTTCTCCAGGTTCATGGGATCTCCCCAGAACATCTGGCGATCGTGGGGGAAGGCTACAGCAGTCCTGATTTGGTTGGCTTGTTACAACCCATGCAAATTGCTGTTCGTAAGGCTCGTGAATTGTCCTTCTTAGCCGGTACGCTGGGCTCGATCGCGGGTCTGACTTCAGTTGTGGTTCTGGCAGCCGGTTTAGGATTTCCACTGACCTCCACCCTGGTGCTCCTGATCCCAGCAGGGGGAATTGTGGCAGGATTCTGGGGAGCCGTTCTGGGAGCCCTGATTGGCTTTTTTGGTGAAGGGAGTACCTCCGGCGTGTATCGTCACTATCTGCGCCAGGGACGTTATCTGCTCATGATGGAGGGGCCAGAAAAGCTGATTGACTGGGCCCATGAAATTTTAAGTAACACCTCCCACTTTTCCGGTCGATAGGAAGGGTCTTCCCGTTGGGATCAAAATTCAATGAAATTCAAGGGTTAATTCGTTTAACTCACAAACTCCAGTGGAGAACCGGAGTATAATGGGGCTGCACCTGAATTCAGGTGCTCAAATTGCTTAGCCTATAACCCTGTTCTGGAACTGGATTATTTGTGGAACTTTCTTGCAAAAGTGAATACGCCCTTCTGGCTCTGTTGGAATTAGCTGCCCACTATAACAGTGCCGAGCCACTGCAAATTCGTCAGATTGCTGCCCAGCAGAACATTCCCGATCGCTACCTGGAACAACTTCTGGCCACGCTGCGGCGCTGCGGCATTGTCCGGAGCCAGCGAGGAGCTCGGGGTGGTTACATCCTGGCCCGTGAGCCCTGGAAAATTACTTTATTTGAAGCCATGAGTTGCATCGAGGGCGCAGATTCTCAACAAACAGAGCATAATGCTGCCACCCGCACCATGGAGAGTATGGTTATCCGGGAGATCTGGCAAGAAGCCGATCGGGCGACAGCCTCTGTCATGCAGAAATACACTTTACAAGATCTGGCAGAAAAACGAGATGCCAGACGGCAGTTAGATATCATGTACTACATTTAAGCCTTTGGGTTTTGAGTTTTGAATGTTGAATTCGGCTGAACTCAAAACTCAAAATTTAGAAGTTAAACCTACAGAGGGAGTTAAGTCATGCGAATTGCCCGCGACATCACTGATCTGGTTGGGCGTACACCACTCGTACAGTTAAATCGGATCCCCCAGGCAGAGGGGTGTGGGGCACAGATTGTGGTTAAGTTAGAGGGGATGAATCCTGCTGCTTCAGTCAAGGATCGCATTGGGGTCAATATGATCAATGCGGCAGAGCGGGAAGGGTTGATTAAACCAGGAAAAACAACTCTGGTGGAGCCTACCTCTGGGAATACCGGGATTGCCCTGGCAATGGTGACGGCAGCCCGAGGGTATCGCCTCATTCTGACCATGCCGGAGACGATGAGTTCGGAGCGGCGCGCCATGTTGCGGGCCTATGGGGCGGAACTGGAACTGACCCCAGGGATTGAAGGGATGGGGGGGTGCATTCGTCGGGCCCAACAATTGGTGGAAACCATCCCGAATTCTTACATGCTGCAACAATTTCGCAACCCGGCGAATCCTCAGACCCATCGGGAAACCACTGCGGAGGAAATTTGGGCCGATACGGATGGTCAGGTCGATTTTTTGATCGCGGGTGTGGGGACGGGGGGCACCATTACTGGTGTGGCAGATGTGATTAAGCAGCGCAAGTCAACGTTTAAGGCGATCGCGGTGGAACCGGCCAACAGTCCCATCCTCTCCGGCGGCCAGCCCGGAGCCCACAAAATCCAGGGGATTGGGGCCGGGTTTGTTCCCCAGGTGCTGCGGACGGATTTGATCGATGAAGTCATTACGGTGACGGATGAAGATGCGATCGCCTATGGTCGACGGTTGGCCCGTGAAGAAGGTCTGCTCTCCGGTATTTCCAGTGGGGCGGCCCTCTATGCTGCGATTAAGATTGGGAAACGCCCTGAGAATGCAGGTAAGCTGATCGTCATGGTGCAGCCCAGCTTTGGAGAGCGCTATCTGAGTACAGCCCTGTTCCAGGATCTGGAACCTGCCTCCTAATTTCTTACAGGCGGGCATTCGTCCGGGAGGGATGTTTAATCGCATAGTGACGGGCAAATTGAGGGATATCCCCCCGATGTCCCATGACAATCACGATGTCAGCGGCATCGAGAATCAGGTCATGGCCGGGATGGGTGATTATGGTTCCATCTGCTTTCCGAACTGCAACCACAATAAAGGCTCCTTTACCCCGCACCTCCAGGTCGCTGACGGCTCGCCCCACAAACAGGGATCGATCTGAGATCAACAGTTCATCCAGTTGAATATCAATCTGGGCCAGTAATTCATTTAGATCCCGTCGTCCTTCCTGTCCCTGGAGAAAATCCAGGGCAGCTGGATGGGTGATCATGTGGGCCATCCGCTCCGCCCCGATCGATGCGGGGAGCACCACCCGATCGGCCCCAGCCAGTTTCAGCTTCTTCTCGGTCGAGGGTAACTCCCCCCTGGCCAGAATCATCAGATTCGGGTTGAGTTCCCGTGCTGTCAGGGTGATGAATACATTAAAGGCATCATCGGGAAGAACCGTAGCCAGGGCCTTTGCCCGTGTGATCCCAGCGGCGAGGAGCACCATCTCATCAGTGGCGTTGCCACTGATGACGAGATAACCTTGCTCGCTGGCTTCCAGCATCCGATCACCATCCAGATCGATTACAACAAAGGGCTGATTGGCCTGGATGAGCTTCTTGGCCAGCATTTGCCCAATCCGGCCAAACCCACAGATGATGACATGCTGCTCTAAGGATTCAATGCCCATGGTCATACGCCTTTCATCCAAAACTTTGCGAATTTCCCCTTCGGCAAACATCTGGACAAAGCCCCCGACTAGATAAACCGCAGAGGTGGTACCAGCTACAATGACGGCCATCGTGAACAGTTTGAGGGTAGGGGAGATCAGGGGCTTGACTTCGCCATACCCCACCCCAAAAACGGTGATTACCACCATGTAGCTCGCATCCAGGATGCTCCAACCGGCCAGGGTGTAGCCCACGATCGCTACCACAATGGTGGTGAAAAAGAAAATGGCTCCAGTAATAACCCGACGAAGTGGTCCCTGCATGTTTGAACCCTCAGTCGTACTAGGAAGACTATATAGTGCAGGTCACAATGAAGACATCGTCTGTCATCCAAACTTATTGCAGCATTGTCTTAGAGGCAATCCGGGTTTTCTTCCGATCTTCTTCAGACAGATCTTCTCCCGCCTGCAGACGGGTGGCGTTATCCTGCAGAACGGTAGCGGCATTGTGATCCCCCAGGTCCATAGCTGTCTTGGCCGCCGTCTGTAACATGGTCGCAGCCCCAGCCCGATCGCCCTGGCGCAATTTTGTTTCCGCAATTTGAGTCTGGCGATATTTGGCCAAGGCCAGAACATACTGCTGCACCTCTGGATTGGTCGCAGCCTGGAACTCCTGCTGCACCATGACCTCGATCGGTAAACAGTCAGAAAAAGCACCCTCCTGCCCTGCGATCGGGTCATCATAGCGCACCTGCACCCGCCCGATCGTCTGTTGCCCTGGGGGAAGCTGGTGCAGGTACAGATTCGCCAGAACTACTCGGGGCACATCGATCATCAGATCCCCCAGCCGGACCACAAACCAGCCTTCCTCCTCCTGCAGGGGCAACTCGATCGCATCGGGAGCCACTTGGGCGATCGGCTTTAGCTCAGCCAGACGAACATTGGGGGACAGATTCAGTTGCAAAAACGCATTGGTCAACCCGACAGATTGCATGCGCTGAAATAAGCGGCCAAACTCGCCTATAGCCTTTTCCGGCTGTTCAATATAGGCCATGGTGCCCCCTCCAGCATCTGCGATCTGCTCCAGAATATCCTGGTTCCAGTGATTGCCAAAGCCCAGGGTATTTAGGGTCAGGTTGTAACCGGCAGCCAGGTGAGCTAGTTTAAGGCAGCGATCGTTATCTCCATGTTCGTTCTCGCCATCGGTCAGCAGAAAAGCCTGCGACACCATATCCTTCCGGCTCTTGGCCAGTTCTTCAATCCCCAGGCGTAGCCCTTCATCAATGGCCGTGCCTCCGTCAGCCCGCAATAGACCAATCTGGCTTTTGATCGGGTCAGAGTCATGCACCAACTGGTTCGGGACCAGAACCTTGGCTTTGTGGTCAAAAGCAATCACAGAGATGCGATCGCCGGGAGATAATTGTTCCACCAAGCGCTGGGCTGCCTGTCTGACCGTCTCTAGGGGCCGTCCATGCATGGAACCACTGTGGTCCAGAATTAGGCACAGGTTTAGAGGGACTGTTCGACCTGTGCTTTCTGGCATCGCTGAGATGGATAGGGCTAGCTGGCGCTGACTCACCGCCTGAGCCGCGTCAAGATGAGCATCATTCAGACTGGGGCATAACCGGACTCGCATAGGGAGAGTTTCCTGAAACTTAAATCGACGCTAGCTCCAAGATAGCTTTACTGTCACATCCAGTGGCACGCTAGACTGTAAAAAAGTGCTTACACCGAAGGTAACAGTACGGATACGTCATGGACTCTTTAATTAAGGCTGTTCAATCCCCCTACTATGGGGATAATTACTACCGCACCCCTCCCCCTGATCTGCAATCCCTGCTGTTGAAGGAGAGAATTGTCTATCTCGGTGCGCCTCTGGTTCCGGCTGTCACTGAGCTCATTATTGCTGAGCTGTTGTACTTACAGTACGAAGATCCGGAGAAGCCGATTCGGCTTTACATCAATTCCACCGGAACATCGATCGAAAGCGGCGAATTTGTTGGCATCTTTGAAACAGAGGCTTTCGCCATCTGCGACACGATGAGTTACATCAAACCGCCCATCCATACCATTTGCATGGGCACAGCTATGGGCTCGGCAGCCATGCTGCTTTCTGCGGGTACTAAAGGTCAACGGGCTAGTTTACCCAACGGTACGATCGTGTTGCGTCAGCCCCGCAGTATTGCCCAGGGTCAGGCGACGGATATTCAAATCCAGGCCAAGGAAGTGCTGGCCAACAAACAGACTGTGATTGAAATCCTGTCTAAAAATACAGGTCAACCCCCGGAAAAGATCGCGAAGGATCTGAACCGCACCTTTTACATGACCCCCCAGGACGCCAAGGACTATGGCCTGATTGATACGGTGCTGGAAAACCAGGCCGTACCTAAAGCTCTGGCTGGAATCAATTAAACATGTCCCCTTTTCGTCCTCTGACCATTCATTTCTAAACGGAGCAGTATATGCCAATTGGTGTTCCTAAAGTCCCTTACCGGATGCCGGGGGATCAATATACGCAATGGATTGATATCTACAACCGGCTCTATCGGGAGCGGATCATCTTTCTGGGCCAGGAAGTTGATGACCAGATTGCGAACCAGATTGTGGCAGTGATGCTCTACCTGGATTCGGAGGATCAGAATAAGGATATCTATCTCTATATCAACTCGCCAGGGGGCTCGATCACCTCAGGCATGGCTATCTATGACACCATGCAGCACATCAAGTCAGATGTGGTCACCATCTGTGTCGGTCTGGCAGCATCCATGGGCTCTTTTCTGCTGGCAGCAGGGACTAAGGGGAAGCGCTTGGCCCTACCCCACTCACGGATTATGATTCACCAGCCCATGATCCCCAGTGTTGTCCGTGGACAGGCCACCGACATTGAAATCGAAGCCAATCACATCCTGAAATTGCGGGAAAACCTCAACACAATGCTGGCCTTCCATACGGGCCAAACGGTGGAAAAGATCAAAAAAGATACCGATCGAGACTACTTCATGTCAGCCGAGGAAGCGAAGGATTATGGGTTGATTGATCGGGTACTGGAAGACAAGGCCCCCTGACAGGGTGCTAGGGGAGTGAGTTCAAGGTTCCCGCAGTTGAACCTTGAACTCAGAACTGTGACTTTTGAACGGTTGTTCTCTTGGCAAAACCGGCAAAATCGGTATAATCCTGCCATGCTTTGTTATTCCATGAATCTTGCAGATTGCTACCGGGTTCTGGGTTTGAGGTCAGGGGCATCTCTTGATGAGATCAAGATGTCCTATCGTCGTTTGGCAAGGCAGTTCCATCCAGATACTAATCCTGGTGATCAGCAAGCCAGAGACAAGTTTATTACCCTGACAGAAGCCTATAAGCTTCTGATCAGTGTGGTGAAACCAGAGGAGGGGAACCAGGCCACTGCCGCTCAAGACCCTGATCCTTCCGCCAGCCCTGAAACCGAGGGGGGTAGAGTCAAAGTCTCTCGGAAAGCTCCTCCGATTCAAATGAATCCGGATCTGTCTCCCCTGGAGCAGCAGATCAAACGGGATTCCTACGAACAACTACAGTACCTGCTGAAACACCGTCGTTTTCCTCGGGCCATTGCCCTCGTGGAAGGGCTAGCCCAACGTCTGCCCAAGGATGCAGAAGTGCGCCAGTGGCAGGCCATCACCTATCAGCGTTGCGGTCGTCACTTTATTGATGCAAATCAATTAGAAAAGGCCAGGGCCTATCTGAAAAAAGCCCTGAAGACGGACCCCCGCAATCGCTCCCTCTGGGCTGAGGTGGAGAAGGATTTTCGTCGAATCGAACAACTGTATTAGTTATGGCAGAATTCCTGGTGACGGTCACAGTCAAACTCTTTGCGGCGTATCAGGAAGTCTGTGGCTTTCCTGAACTGACCCTGACCTTGCCAGTTGGAACTGCAGTCGCTGAAATCCGCGATCGCCTGATTGCAGCCCACCCGGAACTTCTACCCTGGCGTGACCTAACCCGCTTTGGGATCAACCTGCAATTCGTCCCTGGAGACACCCCCTTGCAAGATGGGGACGAAGTGGTTTTGATCCCTCCCGTCAGCGGGGGGTGAGGGCATCACAAGTGGGGTGGGTGGTTCGATCGCAACGGTCTTGCCACAGAAATTGAACAGATTGCGTGATTGGGTGAAAGAAGTGAGGATCAGATCGATAGGCTAACCACAGGGTTGTTCCTCCCAGCAGCACGATCGTTCCCAGGAGCATCCCATTCAGGCGCTTGACCTGGGAGCGCAATTCCAGAATTTCCTGTTCTGTGATGGCGGAAGCGGAGGCTAGGGCCGATCGGGGTGGTGGCCCGGAGGCAGGCAATGGGGTAGCTGGTCGAGGGGGCTTTTTTGCACTAGCTTCTTTGAAGCTCACCTTACGTTGCAACCAATCGGCGATGAGTTGGGGGCAGTTTTTGTGAAACCAGCGAATGGCAATCATCCGAAACACCGGCCTGGATAATCTGGAAACGGATTTCATCAGGCGATTGAGCCGACGGCGACGGATTTTTTGATTAATGAGATTAACAGAACCCACATCATACAGACACTCAATAATCAATTTAATTGTGGCTTCTTCCCGCAAACCCAGATTTTCCAGTAGCAACCGGATATCCTGCATGCGTTTCGCCTCCAGCTCAGCCTCTGCAGAGCGCTGAGCTAACGCTTGCTGAGATGGAGATAAAGCTTTCGTCATTCTGCTGAGTCCACCAGTCCTTCAACCCCTATCCTATTCCTGATCTTGATGGACGGCTAATTTTTTCTCGCTCTTCCAGTGGCTCCCCAAACAGTTTAAAATCTGAGTTTGCGTCTCTAAAATAATACCAATTCAAATTTCGATCGTGCCACTTATCGCCGCACAGGTGTGGGCAACGCTTCTGAGCAGGTGCATGACGAAAACTCACTTTGAATCGGTACAACCTTATCATCGCCGTTCTCTAGAGGTATCAATGGCAGAAACCTTCATGTTCAACGCCCTGCGGGAAGCAATCGACGAAGAAATGGGCTACGATCCCACCGTTTGTGTGATGGGGGAAGATGTAGGCCACTACGGCGGTTCCTACAAGGTGACGAAAGACCTCTATAAGAAGTATGGTGAGCTGAGAATTCTGGATACCCCGATCGCTGAAAATAGCTTTACGGGGATGGCCGTTGGGGCTGCGATGACTGGCTTGCGGCCCATTATCGAAGGCATGAATATGGGGTTCCTGCTCCTGGCCTTTAATCAGATTTCCAATAATGCTGGCATGTTGCGGTACACCTCTGGCGGCAACTTCAAGATTCCTCTGGTGATTCGCGGCCCTGGTGGGGTCGGTCGTCAATTGGGAGCAGAACATTCCCAGCGTTTGGAAGCTTACTTTCAGGCTGTTCCGGGCCTCAAGATTGTGGCCTGTTCCACACCCTATAATGCCAAGGGGTTGCTGAAATCGGCCATTCGGGACAGCAACCCCGTTTTGTTCTTTGAACATGTTCTGCTTTACAACCTGAAGGAAGATCTGCCAGAAGAGGAATACTGGCTCCCCCTGGATAAAGCGGAGGTGGTTCGTCGGGGTCAGGATGTGACCATCCTCACCTATTCCCGCATGCGTCACCATGTGCTGCAGGCCGTGAAAACCCTGGAGCAGGAAGGCTATGACCCGGAGGTGATCGACCTGATTTCTCTGAAGCCCCTGGACTTTGACACGATCGGAGCCTCTATCCGCAAAACTCACCGGGTTGTGATTGTGGAAGAATGTATGCGAACGGGTGGTATTGGAGCCGAATTGGTCGCATCAATTAACGATCGCCTGTTTGATGAGCTGGATGCCCCAGTCGTTCGCCTTTCCTCCCAGGATATTCCCACGCCCTATAACGGAACATTGGAAAATCTGACGATTGTTCAACCGGCCCAGATTGTTGAGGCCGTGCAGAAAATCGTCAATAACCAGATGTAATGGATGACGATAAAGATGTAATGGATGAGGACATGCTATGCAAAGGCAACAATCGTTAATTGTGCTGATCCTGGTGCTGGTGATGGCCGCCATCCTGGTAATCGTCCGCATTCCAGCCAAACTGGGGCTGGATTTGCAGGGGGGGTCCCAATTGACGTTGCAGGTTAAACCGACTGAGGATGTCAAAGAAATTGATACCCGGGTCATGGAGGCGGTCCAGAAAGTTGTGGAAGGCCGGATCAATGGTCTGGGGGTGTCGGAAGCAGTTGTGCAAACGGTTGGGCAAAGCCAGTTAATTATTCAACTTCCGGGTGTCAATGACCCCCAACAGGCAGAGCGGGTGCTGGGGGGGACGGCCCAGTTGGAGTTCCGCAAGCAAAGGCCGGGTTCTGAGGGACAGTTCTTTGCTGAGTTTCAGGTTCGGTTGGAATTGAGACGGCAACAGGAACAACTGCTGGCAGAGCAACAGCAGTTGCGCAAATCTGATGATGAAGCTGCAATTGCCAAGAACAAAGCTGCGATCGATGAGAATAAGGCAGCCATCAAGCGCAATAACGAAGCGCTCCTGGGGCTGTTCGATCGCACTGGCTTGACAGGTAAAAACTTGAAAGATGCAGATGCTCGGGCCACCAGCACTACTGTCTGGGAGGTTACCCTGGCTTTTGATCCGAAGGGAGGCGACTTGTTTGCCCAAATGACCAAGGATTTGGCTGGTACAGGGCGGAGTATTGGTATTTTTCTGGATGATGGGCTCCTCAGTGCGCCCACCGTGGGGCCTGAATTTGCCCAGAGTGGAATTTTGGGCGGTAATGCTGTAATTACCGGGAATTTCTCGGCGGAAACTGCCAATGAACTGGCTATTCAGTTGCGGGGAGGCGCTCTCCCAGTACCAGTCGAAATCATTGAGAACCGAACTGTAGGAGCCAGTCTGGGGAAAGATAGTATCCAGCGCAGCATTTATGCCGCCATTGGGGGGCTCGTGCTCGTGCTGATTTTTATGGCTGTCTACTATCGGTTACCGGGGATGATTGCCGATTTGTCCCTGGTGATTTATGCCATCCTTACCTTTGCAGCCTTTAGCCTACTAGGAGTGACCCTCACCCTGCCCGGTATCGCTGGATTTATTCTCAGTATTGGGATGGCGGTTGATGCCAATGTGCTGATTTTTGAACGAACTCGGGAAGAATTGCGAACTGGGAAGACCCTGTATCGATCGGTTGAATCTGGTTTTTACCGGGCGTTCTCCAGTATTTTGGATAGTAATGTGACCACCCTGATTGCCTGTAGCGTTCTGTTTTATTTAGGGGCTGGTCTGGTCAAAGGCTTTGCCCTCACCTTGGGTTTGGGGGTGGTGATCAGCATGTTTACAGCCCTCACCTGTAGCCGGACCCTGTTACTGTTGGCCCTGGGATTCCCTGGCTTGCGGAAGCCCGAACTCTATTGTCCTAACTTACCCCCGTCTTCCCGTTCTTCGGCAGGAGCAACGTCATGAGATTACAGATCATTCGCCAGCGGTCTATCTGGTGGTCGTTGTCAATCATCGTTATCCTGTCGGGTCTGGTCTCCATGGCGATTTCGTGGCAACAAATTGGTTCCCCCCTGCGACCTGGCCTGGATTTTGTTGGAGGGACCCGCCTCCAGTTTGAGTTGGCCTGTAACAAAGCTAAGACCTGTACCCAACCGATCGATCCGGCAGTAGTCCGGGAACTTCTCAATAATCAGAATTTGGGCACCAGCAGTATCCAGGTTGTGGATAAGTATGCACTCTCGATTCGCAGCCGGACCCTGGATGTGGAGCAACGGAATCGGGTTAAGCAGGTTTTGGAAGCAAAACTGGGAGCTTTTGACGAGCAGAAAACCCAGATTGATACCGTAGGTCCTGCCCTGGGAAAACAACTGTTCACCACAGGGATGCTGGCGCTGGGTCTGTCTTTCCTTGGGATTGCCCTCTACCTGACTGTCAGATTCCAACCCGACTATGCTTTCTTTGCCATTGTTGCCCTCTTCCATGATGTGCTGATTACGGTTGGGGTTTTTTCCATCCTGGGGTTGGTCATGGGCAAGGAAGTGGATAGTTTGTTCGTGGTGGCTTTGCTGACCATCATTGGATTCTCCGTGAATGACACGGTGGTGATTTACGATCGCATCCGGGAAACAATTACCCTCAATCCCACTCGTCATATTGATGATATTGTGGATGACGCGGTGAATCAGACCCTGACCCGATCGATCAATACGACCCTCACTGTTCTGCTCACCCTGACCTCGATCTTCCTGTTTGGTGGGGAAACCCTGAAAGATTTCGCCCTGGCGCTCATTATTGGGTTTACGATGGGGGCTTATTCCAGCATCTTTATTGCGAGTACCCTGCTGGCCCTGTGGCGAGAGTTGACGGGTAAGGTTATTCCCTTAGCTGTGGAAGGTTCTGCCAGCGAAGAATCGACAGCTTCCCTGGAAGATTCCTAACTGACCTACGGGGATGTTGCTTGAATGCTTCCCTTGAACGTTGGATATGCCTAAGTTCACAGAACATCCACCAGAGATGGACCCCATCTTCGCGCAGCAGGTCCAGCGGCTGCATCAACTCACTGTTTGTGGTCGCTGGTTGATGGTAGGGTTCTTCTGGCTCACGATCGGCAGTCTCAGTCTGTGGGGATTGCGATCGGAGATGTCTCTCTGGATCGAATATTTCACCTGGACGGCTGTACGGTATGCTCTGATTTACAATCGCCTGCCCGCCCTGGGCCTCTGCTTTTGTATTGGGATGACGGCAGCCGTTCTGGTTTGGCAGAGTCGCAATATTTTGATGGGATTGCCCCAACGAGAGCAACGCCATCTGGAACAGCAGGTTCACCGAATTCGAAAGCAGGGAGCCAGTCACCCGCTCTGGCGATGGGTCTGCCGCTGATCTATCGATCTACCTTACGAATCTGAAGCAGGTTACTACTGGGTAAGCAAATGCTTCTTCACTAAACCAGGGATCTGGCTGGGGTGAACCCGGCTGTAGCGAGCTTTATCTGGCATGAAGACCAGATTGGGACCAGCTTTACAGTGTTTCATACAGCCTGTTCCCTTGATGTTGACCTGTCCCTCTAACCCACTATCCTTCACTGCTGCTGCTAGTGCCTGGCAGAGCTGCCGACCTCCCTGCCGCTGGCAATCTGATTTCTGACAGACCAGGATAGTTGCTGGTTTCGCTGCAGCAGAAACCGCAACTTGGGAAATTTCAGGAGTATCAGCAAAAGCCAGTTGAGCTGGTGATGTGGGTGTAATACGGTAAGCCTTCAGTTTCAGAGTTCCCGTGTCAGCGTCTAATTTCTGCTCCCCCCAGACCTGGATCCAGTCGCCCAATTTAAGGATGCCTCCTTGGGTAATCAGCCCTGCCCGTGATTCTTTCGTTAATTTGATGGTCTGTTCCCCTGCGGCTGTAGCTAGTTGCATCCATTTCAGCTTATAGCCATCCTCCAAGAGGAACCCAAGAAATCGGCCTGACAAGGTGAATTCTGTAATCCCATCGCTATGCCCTTTTCCCATAATTTAGCCTGCCTGTAAACACTGTTTGAGCCAATCCACTAACTCTCGCCGATCGGCCATGATCTGTTGCACCACGCTTCGAAGCTGGATGGCCCCCGTAACATGGGTAATTTCTACCCACAGGTGACCGTCCTGGGAGACCTCACAGGGGATGGCCAGTTCCTGCAGGCGTTGAAAGACCTGCCAGCGATCGCTACGGGGAATGGTAACCCTCTGCCGATTCAGGGTATTGGGAAGAGAATAGCTCATAAATCATTAACTCAGATGCAATTGATTCTTAGTTGATAGACAAGCCAGATCGATTAAAGAATGAAGGCACCTGGAATAAATCTGTGCTAAGGCTTTATGGGCCTGATTTTTCAGGTATTGTCTGATCTTTGATCAATCTGTGAGAGCAGCAGGTTACTTGACACAGCTAAACCTTAAAGCCTCTTATTGAGAATAATATGCAATTAATTGAAAAAAAGCAAGATAAATTGCAGTCTATTGTGAATAGTTTTCATTAAGCATTGGATGGGAGTCAGCGAAATGCTTGCAGTGAAAGAGTTTCGTCTTTTGTCTGGGTTTTAATGATCGATTTCGAGATTCAAGACGTAGGATCCAAGTTGAACTTTGTCTGACCAGAGTTCATACTCCACCCGCAGGTGTTGGGGCAGATCCTCCCCCTGCAGCCAGAGGCTGCGCGTAAAATTTCGGAGTCGTAAATGGCTGATTGCTGCTGGAAATTCACTCTGTAGCCAGTAGCGACTCAATCCATACACTCCTTGCTCCCAAAAATGGCGGTAACTGTACTTGCCATTTCCCTGCATCGTCATGATCACCCGATAGGGAGAAATTTCTAGCCACAGGAGCCGAGGCGTCTGGGTAGTCTGCAGGGATGCAGGACTGTCACTCTGCGAATTTCCTGCCAGTTCTGCTTGCAGGGGCGCATCCAACACTCTGGGTTCGGTCAGAAGGAGATGAAAGCGCTGCGAATCTTTTTGGTAAAGTGTGGCGGCTGTTTCAATCACAGACCAAACGGGTAAGTCTGTAGAGACCAGAGAAAGACAAACGGACCTGCGGTGATGCGTCAGCATGACAGTGAGGAGAGAATGGGGAAGAATTATCCTCTTTTTAAAGTCCGAAGCATTTCCTTGGAAGACACTTCGCGCAAAACAATCAAAAACTGAAGTTCAAAATTCAAAATTCAAACTTTGATAACTCGTAAAGCGGTAGGATCACTAGCGCAGTCTTAGCTCAGTCTATCTCAATGTCCGGTCCGATCGTATCGTTACAAACCACGGAAAATCACCAGCATCTCACTATTCGGCGTCCTACCCAGGGAATGACTCTGCGGGGACGCATCCAGGTTCCTGGAGACAAGTCTATTTCCCACCGAGCCTTGATGCTGGGAGCTCTGGCGACGGGGGAAACTCAAATTCAGGGCTTGCTCTTAGGAGAAGATCCCCGCAGCACAGCCAATTGCTTTCGTGCTCTGGGGGCTGAGATTTCGGAACTGAATACTCAATCCGTAATTGTACGGGGGATTGGTCTGGGGCAACTGCAGGAACCGGTGGATGTTCTAAATGCGGGCAACTCTGGCACCACCCTGCGGTTGATGTTGGGTATTCTGGCTTCCCACAATGGACGGTTCTTCACTGTCACCGGGGATAGTTCCCTGCGATCGCGGCCCATGTCTCGGGTCGTCAAACCCCTGGAACAGATGGGAGCTTTGATCTGGGGTCGGCAGGGAGGAGCCCTGGCCCCACTGGCAGTGCAGGGGCAGCAACTCCAGCCCATGCACTACCCCTCACCGATCGCCTCGGCCCAGGTGAAATCCTGTATTCTGCTGGCTGGGTTAATGACAGACGGCCAGACCACCGTTACCGAACCCGCGCTTTCCCGCGATCACAGTGAACGGATGCTGCGGGCTTTTGGTGCGGATGTCAGGGTTGATCCAGAAACCTGCAGCGTTACGGTGACGGGACCAGCCCAATTGCAGGGGCAGACCGTGATCGTGCCGGGGGATATCAGTTCGGCGGCCTTCTGGTTAGTGGCTGGGGCGATCGTGCCCGGTTCAGATCTGGTGGTGGAAAATGTTGGGGTGAATCCCACCCGGACGGGGGTGCTGGAAGTGTTGGAGCAGATGGGGGCTGATATTACCCAGGAGAACCCCCGGATTGTGGCCGGAGAACCTGTGGCGGATCTGCGGGTGCGTCATAGGTCTTTGCAGAGCTGCACGATCGCTGGGGATATCATTCCCCGGCTGATAGACGAGATTCCAATTTTGGCAGTGGCTGCTGCCTTTGCCCAGGGGACTACGGTGATCCGGGATGCGGCAGAGTTGCGGGTGAAGGAAAGCGATCGGATTGCGGTCATGTGTACCCAACTGAACCGGATGGGAGCGCAGGTGAGTGAGCTGGCAGATGGACTGGAAATTGTGGGTGGGGCAACCCTCAAAGGTGCAGAGGTAGACAGCCATGCTGACCATCGGATTACCATGAGTCTGGCGATCGCGGCCCTCAATGCCTCCGGGACTACGCTCATTCATGGGGCTGAGGCAGCAGCTATTTCTTACCCAGGGTTTGTCACAACTTTACAGCAAGTTACTGAATCGTAAATTGCTTGAGCATGGGTGACTTCTGATGGAACTGTCGTTGCTCAGGACTGTTATGGGTTATTTGGCTGGTTAAGTCCCAATAACCTATGACCGTTTGAAGCCCACTCTGGCCCCTAAGGCCACCCCTCCCCGGAGGGGATCTAATGACCAATGACTAATCTTACGAGAGATCCACAACAAGTTGGGAATACTGGGAGAAGAATAGACCCAAGCATTCAAATCTAGCGAGCGACAGAGCATGTGGCGCAAGCTTACGAGCCTTTTTCATAGCCTCAGTAGCTACTCTGACCTGAGTCCCGACTTAGGTATGCGGCGTAGGATCAACCAAGCCCTGAGGAGCCGACCTTCCCTGGCACCCAGCGAATGGTACGAGTATTTCTGGCGACAACGGGGGGTATCCAGGGATGTTGCAGCGCTGATTTACACGCGCATGGAACATTACTCTGGGCTTAATTTTTCCAGGGTGGTTCCGGGCGATCGCCTGGAGGAAGATTTGAAAATTTCCCTGGTGTCCTGGTTCGACTGGCATTTAAGTCTCTGTGATGACTTCCAGCAGAAGTTTGGGGTGGATTTGAGTGAATGCTTCGACCTGCATGCCCTCAAAACTGTGGAGGAGTTAATGCTATTCCTCGATCGGCAACTCTTGCCGATCAACCATTAAGGGGTGGAGGCACCGCTCCAACAAAGGGATTCCCCCTCTATAACCCCGTAGACAAAATTCTATGAAAAAAGGCAGGTTTTCCAAGAACTGGGCATAGGATCAGGACATTGACGGTTGAATTGAAGTGATGGTGTCTGGCCCTGAGGTTGTCTTTCTCTGCTGCAAGTCTTTGCGGAATTTTCCCTATGCAAACCGAAAAGAGTAAGCTTCTGCGTTACCTCCGAAAGTTCTGGCTCTGGTACGTGCTGGGTTTGGGGTTGCTCGCTTTTGCAGTTCTGGTGATGGCCCAACAGGCCTCACCCCAGGCATCCGCAGATACCCGGTTAATTGTTGTGGCCATCTATCTCCTGGCTGTCTGCGCCTGCTTTATCGTTCCCTATACGCAGCAGATGGATCAGGAGGTGCTGGAAGCCTTACCCCGCTCCCTGGAAGATCTGAGAAAGCTGGGGCGAGAGTACTACAAAAATACCAGCGCCATCCAGGATAACAGCGCTTTGGTCGAGCGGTTACAGGCGACGATCGCCCAGGAAAGTCCAGCCCTACTAGAAGTTAAACAGGCAATGGACGAGCTTTTAATTCGCCAACGCCAGGAAAATGCCAACCTCAAACGTGAAGTTGAGGATTGGGTCGCATCGGTGATTCACTTTTTCCGATTACTGGAACGGGCTCTGATCTATGAACAGGGTCTGGACAGTCGGGCTACCTTGGAAAAGCTCTTACAGGAGTTTGCCCATACCTGTAGCACCCGGGGGCTGGAACGGATTCTGCCGGTGGCCAATGATACCCTGGATGCCCGTTTCCACGCGGTGATTGGGGAAGAAGCTGTGTCTGAGCAACCGTCAGGCCAGATTCTCCGATGTGAGAGCTGGGGATACCGACTGGGCTCAACTGTGATTGAGCGGGCCAAGGTGGTGATTACCCGGTCCGAGGCTGCGATCTCAGAACTGGTAGAACTGGACTCAGGGGCGGCTAATCCGGCGTTGGATAGGAGTTCCATGGTATCTCTCATTGAAGTAGACCTGGCAAATCTGAAAGGAAAAGAAGCCCATGAATGATTTTGCAGTTGGCATTGATCTGGGTACATCCACATCGGAAATTTGCATCTATAAGAATCACGATGCAGTCCCCCTGCCTGACCCGATTACGAAGATGCCGATCGTGCCCTCGATCGTGGCTGTGAACCGCAATGGCGAGCTGCTTGTCGGGGAAGCGGCCCGGGGGCTAGTGGATGTGGCGGGCCAGGGGATTCGAGAAGTCAAGCGCAAAATGGGCAGCAGCGAAACGGTTTGCCTGTTTAAGCAGGGCTATCGTCCGGAAGAAATCTCAGCCCTGATTTTACGAAAACTAAAAGAAAATGCCGAGGAAGCCCTGGGGGCAACAATTCGGGATGTGGTGCTATCCGTGCCAGCCAATTTCCCCGATGCTGCCCGCCAAGCGACGTTGAATGCGGGTAAATTGGCTGGCTTGAATATCCTGCGCCTGATCAATGAGCCGACTGCCGCAGCTCTGGCTTTTGGGATCAAAAATATTGAGGCCGAAGAACAACTGGTGGTCTTCGACTTTGGGGGAGGCACCCTGGATATTACCGTGCTGGAAATGGTGGCAGGGGTGTTGGATGTGAAGTCCAGCTTTGGCAATCCGCAATTGGGGGGAAAGGACTTTGACGAAGCCTTGATGGCCCTGATTCGGGAAAAGTTTACTGCTGAGCACCCAGGTGCAGAAGTTTCGGATATCTCCCTGCGACATCTGAAGGAGGTGGCTGAAACAACCAAGAAAGTCCTCTCGAACCAGCGATCGCACGAAGTCCGCATTCCCTTCTTTGCAGCTCAGGGGGGTAAGCCGGTGGATCTGGAGGTGGAAATTACCCGGCGGGAATTTGAACAGGCGATCGCCCCATTGCTGGATCAGGCCCGGGACTGTGTGAATCAGGCGCTTAAGGCCAAGAAACTGCGGCCTGAGGCGATCGATCGGATTCTCCTGGTAGGCGGGACCACCTACATTCCGGCAGTGCGGCAACTGGTGTTTGAGATCTTTGGCAAGGAGCCCAAAGCGGATGTCAACCCTGACTTGGCGGTGGGCATGGGAGCCGCAATCCAGGCGGCGCTGGCGAAAGGTCTGATCAGCGAGGAATCCGGCGTGATCCTGACCGATGTTGCTCCCTTTGGTTTGGGAATTGGTGCCCTGACCCTGGTGGGCCGACAACCCATGATGAGTTATGACGCCCTGATTCAGCCCAATACCACCATCCCCTATTCCGTGAAGCGGGAGTACAGCCTGCTCCATGCGGAGCAGCGCCAGGTAGAACTTCGCCTGTACCAGGACCATACTGGCAATGCCCGGCTGCTCTCAGAGGTGGTAGATACCGGCATTGTGGGGGAGATCACAGATATTCCTCCGGCCCCGGATGGTAAGCCCTATCCGGTAGAGGTTGAGTTCTCCTACGATATCAACGGCATTGCCAGAGTCAAAGCCTCGATTCGGGCCATTGGTAAGAGTGTGGAAATTGCCTATGGCCAATCCGACAAGCGCATGGATCAGCAGGAGATGACCCAGGCTGCAGGACGGATTCGGGATCTGTGGCGGCAGAATGCCAAGGCCAGACAGTACGAAGGGTTGATCGATCGGGCAGAGCGGTTCATGGCAGCAATTCCTCCAGATGAGCGATATCCCCTCTCTGATGTTGTCCTGGATTTGAAGGCTGCTCTGGCGGCAAATAATGCTGAGCAAATCGAGGCTGTGGGCGATCGGTTGGTGGACCTGATGTTTGACCTGGACGATGGCCTGGGAGGATAAGCGATGGCTTTCGAGCTGTACCACACGCTGGATATTTCCCCCCAGGCAGCACCGGATGAAATCAAAAAGGCTTACTATCGCCTGGTGCGCAAGTATTCCCCGGAGAAAGAACCGGAGCGTTTCAAGCAGATTCGGGAAGCCTATGAAACCCTGTCTGACCCTAAAGCCAAGCAGAACTATGATGATCTGCAACAGCATGGGGAGGAAATTGATCAGTTCTTGCGCCAGGCAGAAGACCATATCCAGCAGTCGGAGTGGGAAAAAGCAATTCGCCTGCTAAAACGAGTGCTGGTCCTTCTCCCCGGTTCAGAAGCAGCCCGCAACCGTTTGGGCATCTGTTACATTCACAGCCAGCAATGGGAACAGGCGATTAAAGTCTATGAAGCCCTGACCCGCCACAGTCCGGAGGTGCCGCTCTACTGGTTTAACTTCGGGGCCATTTATGACCGCTGGGCGCTGAGCCTGAAAGACAAGGATGAACAGAACGAGCGGCCCCATCTGTATCAACAGGCTCGGGACTACTATCAGAAAGCGATCGCCCTGGAAACGTTCAATGCGGAGCCCTATCTGGCGATCGCCGAAACCTATCTGGACCAGAGTCAGTACAGCGAGTCGATTACCTGGGCAGAGCGGGCTATGGAGGCCGATGGTCAGATCGACTACTCTGACTTCGAGGCTCTCATTTTTATTTGTAAAGTTTATCTCTATAGTAATGAGTTAAAGGGGATTGAGACCATTGCCCGGCGGATTCAATCTCTATTGCCGGACAGTGAAGATGCCCGCAAGTATGCAGCCAATCGGTTTGCGGCTCTGGGTTATGACCTGGCCAAGGCGGGTCTGAACAATGCCAGTGTGCCATTGCTCCAGGCAGCGATGAGTTTTATTGAATCTGCCAGACGGTTTGATCCGAATGACCAAGGGATTCAAAAACTCCACTGGAATGTGGCCGAAATCATCCGCGGGTTTAAACAGTATGAGGTTTTGAAAGAGGATACCCAAATCGTCCATAGCCTGAAACGGCTCTCTGCGCTCTGTATGATGGCGACCCTAGGCTATGCGGAGGCTACCGAGGTGGACAAGCTCTACGGGGATATTTTTGTCGAGATGCGATATTTCCCAGAAGCAGCCATTCTCAGTTCAGTCCGCCGGATCCGCTCCCAATATCCTGCGATTTATCGATTGAATAAAACCCTGTTTGATGAAATTGAGACCGGCATGACTGGTCGCTTGCCCACTCCAGCGCCAGCCAGGGCTGCACCAACCGGCTCAGCCCAGCGCTCCGCTGGGAGAGGACCCACTCCAAAACCGCCCTCCCTCTCTCAAGGCAAATTACAACGGCTTTGGGCCGGGATTGGCCTGATGGGTTTCGGGGTCTTCCTATTTATGATTATGGGGGGATCCTGGTTTGGATTTTTCTGCTTTATTGTGGGTTTTGGCCTGATGCTGGGCAACCGCTGAAGTTAGGATGCTCCCAGAGCATTAATCCTCCGCATGACCCACGCGACGTAGGTTTAAGACATCGCTGAGTTTGCGGATCTGGGCCAGAATTCGCTCTAACTGGTCATGATTTTGAATATCAATTCCCAGGCCAATCACGGCAGTCTGATCCGGATAGGTTTTGACCTGGGCGTGACGGACGTTGATGCTGCTGTCACTCAAACGAGACAACACATCTTTCAAAATTCCAACCCGATCGATGACCTCAATCTGAATCTCCACCGGATAGGTCTGGGGTCTGCCAGCCTCTTCCGTATTGGGATTCCAACTCACAGGCACGAACCGATCACCGACGACATTATCCAGGTTGCCACAGCCCTGGCGATGAATGGAAATGCCCCGACTGCTGCGAGTCACGACCCCAATAATGGGTTCACCAGGCACAGGATGACAACAACCAGCCAGGTGGTAGAGCAGTCCTTCCACGCCTAAGATCGGAGATTTGCTGGACCGATCCACCGGCTGAATGCGGCTACTGGGCAATATGGGCGTCAGTTCGGGAGAGGGGGCTACGGGCTGTTGCGCCTTAACCGCATCTCGAATTCGGTTGACAGCCAGGTTCAGAGTCACTTCACCATGGCCGATCGCCGCCAGCAGATCTTCCACACTGTGATAGTTACAGCGTTCAGCCACAGCCTTCATGGGAGCCGACTTCAGTAGCGATTCAAAGCCATTCTTACCAATCTCCCGCTCCAGCATGTCCCGGCCACGGGTAATGTTCTCGTCCCGGTGCGATCGCTTATACCACTGGCGAATCCGATTGCGAGCGCCCGCCGTCACCGTGAAATTCAACCAGTCTAGGCTGGGATGGGAGTTCTTCTGGGTGATGATCTCCACGATGTCCCCATTGCGCAGTAGGGTATCCAGGGTTACCATGCGTCCGTTAAGTTTGGCTCCGGCACAGTGGTGACCGACCTCTGTGTGAATTCGATAAGCAAAATCAACAGGGGTTGCCCCCCGACCCAGCGCAATCACATCTCCTTTGGGCGTGAAGACATACACATCTTCATCGAACAGATTATCCCGAACGTTCTCCAGGTACTCCTGGGCATCCTTCAGGTCACTCTGCCAATCCAGCAACTGCCGCAACCAGGTGAACTTTTCGTCTGCAGTCGTCATCTGGATGTTGCTGGCCCCGCCTGACTCCTTATACTTCCAGTGGGCGGCGATTCCGTACTCAGCTACCCGATGCATTTCCACCGTTCGGATCTGAACTTCCAGCGGGCGACCCGTCAGCCCAACCACGACGGTGTGCAACGACTGATAGCGGTTGGGCTTGGGCAGACCGATATAGTCCTTAAACCGACCGGGAATCGGTGTGAACTCATCATGAACGATCGCCAGTGATCGATAGCATTCCTCGTTGGTATAGACAATGATGCGGACGGCAGCCACATCAAAAATCTCGTGGAATTCCTTTTGCTGCCGATGCATCTTTTCATAGATGCCGTACAGGTGCTTGGGGCGGCCACTGACATCGCTGAATCGGATGCCGGATTGGGCTAGGCGTTGGCGGAGGGTTTCTGTGACCCGGTCCAGGGTGGCTTCCCGATCGCCCCGCTTTTCGGCTACCAGTTCCTGCATTTCCCGATAGGACTCTGGTTCTAGATACTTAAATGCCAGATCCTCCAGTTCCCATTTAAAGCGCCCAATCCCCAAACGATTGGCTAGGGGCGCAAAAATCTCCCGGGTTTCCTGGGCAATGCTGCGGCGTTTACTGTCGGACAGATGCTCCAGGGTCCGCATATTGTGCAGGCGATCGGCCAGCTTGACCACAATCACCCGAATATCCTGGGCCATCGCCATAAACATGCGGCGGAAATTTTCAGCCTGCCGTTCTGTCTTACTGGAGAAATTGAACTTGGAGAGTTTGGTCACCCCCTCCACCAGATATCGAACTTCGTGCCCAAAGCGCTGTTCAATCTCATCGGCAGTGACTTCTGTGTCTTCTACCACATCATGCAGAAAACCGGCAGCAATCATGACACTACTGCCTCCCAGATCCCGCAGCAACCCAGCAACAGCAACAGGATGGGCAATGTAGGGTTCTCCAGAAGCCCGATATTGCCCTTCATGCAGGCAGTAGGCAAACTCAAAGGCTCGACAAATAAGTTCGTTATCTGTACGAACTTGAGCCGCATCCTCCAGGGTTGACTCAGAGTGACAGACGCCTTTTTGAGCAATCAGGCACTCCTGCAGCCAGTCAGGGATGACAAAATCGAATTGGGAGACGGGAGCCGCGACGTTCATGCTGGTAGGCTGCAAAACTAGAAGGGCTGAGAGGTAAGGCTAATTGTAAAACCTATGGGTGATGTATCACCCATGATCATGGGTTTGGGAAATCCACTGGATGAAGAAAATTAAACTGGTCAGAATCGTCTGCTGTTCACTCAGCCAGGGATCATCCTTGAAGACTGACTTGAAATATATGGGGTTATAAAAATAGTTTCAGCGTATATCCCAAAAACCGGGGATAAGGCAAGTTTTTTCTTAATAATAAGGCAAATCTGACTGATTTTGTTGCGAAACTTTAAGCGATTTGAGGCTGAATTGCCCAAAACGCATCAGGTCCTTGAGTTATTGTCATGGGTTATGGGTCATTGCGACCCCGTCGGCCCAATCCCATAACTATTCCAAAATCCATTCTGAAGATCGCTCTCCCAAATCCAGCGGGATATTGACAGCCTTGCCCAGACGAGGTCGATCGCGGGTTTGTTCGATAAAGGTCCTTACCTGCTGAATGCTATCCCAAGCAATGAGATAACGGGCGATCGCATTCAGATGGTCCAGATATTCTGCTTCGCTCATGGGGAAAGAGGCCTGTTCCAGATATTTCCACATGATCTGGATGACGATTTTCCCCTGAATCCGGCGAATTTGGATGCCGTACGATCGCCCCCATTTAGCGAGCAAAAGCTGTTGCAAATCCTGTCCAGTCATGCGCTGCTTGACTTTGACGATGCTTTATAATTTGTAATCTTTCTGTGCAGTGTTCTCAGACTATGATGCCACCGTTCCATAGAGATTAGAACCCGGTTTGATCAGAATTCTTGTGTAACAAAAGGTGTAATAATACCCATATTAGAAAGCTATAAATGCTGTGCCCGTAAAAGATCCAGGCGTTTAACTGTTGATTTTTAGGCAGATAAATGCCGATTTATCTCGGAGGGCTAGATCTCAAAGTTTGTTGACGTTTGTTCACGGAGCTTTGCATCCTAGCCACCCCAATTAACGTAAGACCGTAGTACCCCTAAGTAGAGTAAGTCATGGCTCAAGTCTCTGGTTCTGCCGATGTGCCCGATATGGGGCGTCGCCAATTCATGAATTTGCTGATGGTTGGTGCAGGTTCCAGCACCGTCCTGGGCATGCTGTATCCTGTGGTGAAATACTTTATCCCTCCCTCTAAAGGCGGCGTTGGTGGCGGTATCACAGCCAAGGATGCCCTGGGTAATGATGTCCTTGCGAGCCAGTTTCTGTCTACCCACAAGGCAGGCGATCGGGTTCTGGCTCAGGGATTTAAGGGGGACCCCACTTATCTCGTTGTAACCGATGATGGCACGATTGCCAGTTATGGAATTAATGCAGTCTGCACCCATCTGGGCTGTGTTGTGCCCTGGAACTCTGGAGAGAATAAATTTATCTGCCCCTGCCATGGCTCCCAATACGATGTAGCCGGTAAGGTCGTTCGGGGCCCTGCTCCCCTCTCTCTGGCCCTGGTTCATACCACGGTTAATGAGGACACGGTTTCCTTTACTCCCTGGACTGAGACAGACTTCCGCACCGGCGAAAATCCCTGGTGGGCTTAGTTTGGGTTGAGCACAAGAAACCCTGATGGTTTCACCCTGTTCACGACTGTGCTGAATCTAATCTCAATTCTTTGATCCATGCGCCTGTTTATCCATTCGACAATCATTTCTTGAAGATGAAAACCAGGATTTTCCCTACTGTGTTAGTACCAGCAATATTCCGCAGAACAGTCCTGACCGTGCTGGCTGCGATCGCTCTGTTTGTCTCTGGCAGTCTGGCCTTCCCAGAAGGCGCTGCTGCTTATCCGTTCTATGCCCAGCAAGCTTATCCCACATCTCCACGGGAAGCAACGGGCCGGATTGTCTGTGCAAGCTGCCATTTGGGAGCCAAACCAACGGAAGCTGAAGTTCCCCAGGCTGTACTGCCGGACACGGTGTTTGAAGCTGTCGTTAAGATCCCCTATGACACCAATGTGCAGCAACTCTATGCTGATGGTAGCCGGGGTCCATTGAATGTGGGTGCGGTGGTGATGCTACCTCCCGGTTTTAAACTGGCTCCAGAAGACCGAATTCCAGAAGAGATGAAGGAGAAGGTTGGGGACGTTTACTTCCAGACCTACAGTCCGGAGCAAGAAAATATTATCTTGGTTGGCCCCCTTCCTGGTGAACAGTATCGTGAACTGGTTTTCCCGATTTTGTCTCCCGATCCAGCGACTGACAAGAATATTCACTTCGGCAAATACTCGATTCATATCGGAGGCAACCGGGGTCGGGGGCAGGTCTATCCCACGGGTGACAAGAGCAATAATGCAGTCTATAACGCTTCTCTAGCGGGTCAGATCACTCAAATTGCCAAGAGTGAAGACAACAGTTATGCCGTGACTATTCAGGCGGCAGATGGAAAAACTGTGGTAGAGACCATTCCCCCTGGTCCGGAATTGATTGTTTCGGAAGGACAGGAGGTCGCCCTCGGCGAAGCCCTGACCAACAATCCTAACGTGGGTGGTTTCGGCCAGTTGGATAAGGAGATTGTTCTGCAAAGTCCTGATCGGGTGAAGTGGCTGATTGCCTTCTTGGCGATCGTCACCCTGACCCAGATCATGCTGGTGCTGAAGAAGAAGCAGGTCGAGAAGGTTCAAGCTGCTGAGCTGAATTTCTAAGCCCTGTGGTTTAAGACATAAGGATGAGGGGTTTGATATCCACTCAACCCCTTCCTTTTGGCATTAATATACTTCATGCACCAACACTGCCCTCACCCCCGGCCCCTCTCCCAGAGCGGGAGAGGGGAGAAATTAAGCGTTAATGCCCCTTCTCCCCATTGTGGGAGAAGGGGGTGGGGGAAGAGGGGAAAGGGATTGGTGTGCCAAGTATATTGTTGCCTTCCTTTTTGTCTGGCTGAAAAGCCTAAGGGCTAGCGGGGAAGGGATATCCGCACGATCGTCTGCTTGCCGAGAATACTCTCGATCAACATCTCACCCCCATGCAGCTCGGTCAGCCGTTTGGCGATCGCTAGTCCCAGGCCAGTGCCCTGCTGATCGAACAATTCTGGGTCAAACTGCATGTAGGCTCCGACATGGCTGATCTGCTCAGCAGTCATCCCCCGCCCATAATCGATTACATGCAAAACAAATTTGTCATCACTTTCAAAGCTATAGACCTTCACTAGAGAGCCCTGGGTAGAAAAGCGGAAGGCATTATCAACGAGCTCTTCCACGATTTTCTTCAGTTTGTTTTCAGATATCCGGGCTGAAACCGATTTCAGGCTCAGTTCCAGATCTTCCCGGCGACCGTATTCTTCTGACTTTTGAATCGCTTCATCGGCAATGACGGTCTCTGAATAATCAATCCGATAGTTCTGTAGCGCTTTCACCTGATCTGGGTTGGTTGCAATGACTTCCAACTTGGCATACAGGAGGAAATTATGCATGAGCTGGTGCAGCAGGTTGGCATTACTGTGGATCATCTCAGCCATCTCCAGGATCTCAGCCGGAGTTGCTGTATTGTACTCCTCAATCAAATCGGAAGACAGATGGGTAATCACACCTAAAGGTGAGGTGAGGGCTCTGGGCAGCGCAAAGCTTATGCTCTGGCGCAGATCATCCAGCCTCTGTTCGGACTGGCTCACGATCGCCTCCTGCTTGTTCAGACGAGTGGTGATCGCCTGGAGCAATTCGGCATGGGTAAAGGGTTTGGGTAGGTAGTCATCGGCACCCAGGGTCATGCCTTGGCGAATGTCCGATCGTTCTACCTTGGCGGTCAAGAAAATGAAGGGAATCGTTTCAGTTTGAGGATTTAACCGGAGTTGGCGTAAAACGCCATAGCCATCCAGTTCGGGCATCATCACGTCACAGAGGATCAAGTTCGGTTGGAGCTGGCTGGCTAATTCAACGCCCACCTGTCCATTTTCTGCGCCTGCAGCATAAAAGCCTTCTGCATCCAGAATGTCTAAGATGCTGTCACGAACGGCTTTTTCGTCTTCAATGACCAATATTTTTTTCATTCCGGTATCCCTACCTCTGACTTGGAATGCACACTGTAAACGTTGTTCCCACACCAGCTACGCTATCAAATTTAATCGTACCGCCATGGGCTTCAACGGCTTTCTTGACAATTACTAACCCCAGGCCTGTCCCTGCAATATTGCCCACATTAGTGGCGCGTTGAAACGGTTCAAACAAACATTTCTGATCTTCGAGGGGAATCCCAATACCGTGGTCCTCAATTTGAAAGACGGCAATATCATCCTGACAGTTTAGACGGAAATTCACACGACTGCCTTCAGCAGAATATTTCAGGGCATTAGATAGCAAATTAACCAGGATATGACGCAACAATTTCTCATCCACCCAGGCTCCGATCGGGTTGCCCACCCAGGTGAAATTTAGACGGCAGGAGGAGTTGGTCCCCAATTGCACCTCTTCTACCAGATCCGCACAAAACTCCTGCAGATTCAATTGAATTGGTTTAAATTCGAGCTTGCCGGCTTCAGCCTTGCCTAATATTAAAACGTCATTCAACAGATCGGTCATATGTTTCGCTGCACCTTGAATCCGTTGTAGAGCAACCTGTTTCTTCTCTTCTGACCACTTGTTGCTGTAGTGCTCCAGACACTCGGCTGAAGCCAGAATGGTCGTTAAGGGGGTGCGAAATTCATGGGAAGCCATCGCCACAAAGCGAGTCTTTAACTCATTCAGCTCTTTTTCTCGGGTTAATGCTTTGCGGATATTCCGCTCCACCTGTTTCCGTTCCGTAATATCGCGGGTGATACCTCGATAGCCCTGCCATTCCCCACTGCTACTGAAGACTGGGGCACCACTAATCTCCAGGACAATGCGATGCCCCGCTTGATGCAAAAGGACTGTTTCAATCTGGCTGAAGGACTCCCGTTGGGCCACAACATACTCCAGAACTGTCGTCAGCCGTACCGCCTCATCGGCTGGCATGAAATCAAAGATCCGTCTTGAGAGTACCTCTTCTGCGGTATAACCCGTAATCTGTTCTACTCGGGGATTCACGTAGATGAAATTCAGGGTTTGATCAATTTCCCAGACCCAATCGTTGGTTTGTTCTACCAGATTACGGAATTTGGCCTCCCCGGTTTGCAGCTTCTCATTGGCCTGTTGCCAGAGCGCGATCCGTTCTTCTACCCGACGCTCCAGTTCTTCATTGGCTTTTTGTAAAGCGGCCTCTGCCTGTTTGCGCTCAGCCAGTTCATGCTGCAGTTGCTCATATAGTTCAGAGAGCTGCGCCGTGCGAGTTTGGACTAACCGCTCTAATTCCAGTGCGTGGCTCCGCAGAAGGCTCATCTTCTCTGCTTCTAAGCTATGGATAGACTCCTGGAGATTCCGAATATACCTGTGCATTTCAGCGGGATTTAGAATTTGCAACAGATTGAACTGGGTCACCAATCCCAACAGGTTTTCCTGATCATCCGTCACAATCAGACAGGGCAACTGCCGCTGTTGCATTTCCTGGAAAACTAACCAGAGCGAATCCCAGGGCTTTAGGGTTGTCGCAGGTGTTTCCATAATGGTCTGGGCCTCAACCTCCTCCAGATTGCTCCCCTGTAACCACCCGTGTAGGATATGGTGAGCTGTCACCATTCCTATGGGAATGGTCTGCTCTTCGCTTGCCTGATGGACAATTACAATGTGAGACACCCGATGGTCTGTCATCAGCTGGGCCAGTTGCAGGATAGGGGTATCAGGCGTTGCAGTTACTGCTGATGTGTCGAGAATATTCTCAATTCGGTAGAGCTTCAGCAGGTTAGTAGGCTGCAATCCTTGCTGCACGCTGTTCGATGAAATTAAGCCCAGAACTTTTCCCTGCTGGTCCACGATCGGCAGGTGATGAATGTGCTGATGATAAAACAGGGAGAGAACCGACAGCGGGTTATGCAATTCTGTATCTGCGATTGTAATCACCGGTCGAACCATGACATCGGTCATCTTGAGTGATTCAATAACAGTCCTACTCACGGCCAATCGCACTGCATCCCACTCTGTAAAAATACCGACAACTTCACCTTGATCCACAGCGACGACACAGCCTGCAGCATGAGCCTGCCGACTCTGATCCAGAAGACGGATAACCTCTGGGAGGGGGGTATCCAGCTCGGCTGTCAAGAGATTAGATTCAATCATGGACCGGATCGTAGGCGAGAAAGCGGGTGTGTTGACGGACGGAGATCCCATGGCTGGCATATTAAAGAAAGAGCGATAAGGAGGGTTAAATCACAGACTTTAAGATGAGCGCACAAGCGAGTCCGTGAATATCATTACGTAAATATAACTAATCATGACGTTTTAGCCTGGATGTTTTTAGTCTTCCCAACCACAATTCCTGGATCTCTTCTATTTTGAAGAAAAAGTGAAGCACTGGTAACCTTCTTTAAGAACAGGGGAATGGGTCGTCCCATGGGATAATGCTGTCTCATGCAATCCTACGACGTCATCATCATTGGGGCGGGTCACAATGGCCTAGTCTGCGCTGCTTACCTGCTGAAAGCGGGCTACAGAGTATTACTACTGGAAAAGCGCCCTGTACCGGGCGGAGCAGCAACGACGGAAGCCGTGATTCCAGATCAAGCCCCAGAGTTTAGATTCAATCTTTGTGCGATTGACCATGAGTTCATTCATCTGGGGCCTGTGGTGCAGGAATTAGAACTCCACAGATATGGTCTGGACTATTTGTTCTGCGATCCCGTCGTCTTTTGCCCCCACCCTGACGGGAAATATTTTCTGGGTCATCGATCGATCGAAAAAACCTGTGCTGAGATTGCTCGGTACAGTCCCAGGGATGCTCAGAAGTATGCTGAGTTCACCGATTACTGGCTGCGGGTGATTCGGGCCATGACGCCCATGTTCAATGCTCCGCCTAAATCTCTCCTTGAAATCCTAGCTAATTATGATCTGGGCAAGGTCCAGGACTTGTTCTCTGTTATCCGATCGGTGAACAGTACCCTCGATTTTGTCCGCACGATGCTGACCAGTGCTGAAGATCTGCTCAATGAGTGGTTCGATGAGGAGTTTCTTAAGGCTCCCCTGGCCCGCCTCTCGGCAGAAATGGGCATCCCCCCCTCCCAGAAAAATCAGGGGGTGGGAGCGATGATGATGGCCCTGCGCCATGAACCCGGCATGGCCCGTCCCAGAGGAGGAACCGGGGCGCTGGTGCAGGCCCTGGTGAAACTGGTCCGTCATCTGGGTGGCGAAATTCTGACGGAACAATCGGTCAAGCAAGTCCTCATTGACGAGGGCAGAGCCGTTGGGGTTTGTGTAGACAACGGCACCGAGTATCGGGCATCTGCGGGTGTGATTTCTAATATTGATGCTCAGCGACTGTTCCGGCATCTGATTCGAGCGGAAGATTTGCCTTCCAGGGATCAGCCCCTGCGCGATCGGTTAGATCGCCGCATCGCCAACAACAATGAAACGATTTTGAAAATTGACTGTGCCCTATCGGAGCCCCTTCGGTTTGAGCATTACGATCATCGGGATGAGTATTTAATCGGTTCCGTCTTGATTGCCGACTCTGTGCGCCACGTTGAGATCGCCCATAGTGACCCGGCTCTGGGCCGTATTCCCGATGCCGATCCCTCGATTTATGTGGTGATGCCCACGATGCTAGATCCCTCCATGGCTCCAGAGGGCAAGCATACCCTGTGGATTGAATTTTTCGCCCCGTATCAAATCGCTGGGGCTGAAGGAACGGGCCTCCAGGGAACGGGTTGGACCGATGACCTGAAGCACAAGGTGGCCGATCGGGTGTTGGACAAACTGGCTGACTATGCTCCCAACCTGAAACGGGCCATCATTGCCCGCCGAGTCGAGAGTCCGGCGGAGTTAGGAGAACGCCTGGGCGCGTTGAAGGGAAACTACTATCACATTGACATGACTCTGGAGCAGATGGTCTTCCTGCGCCCCCTCCCAGAACTGGCCAATTACATCACCCCCATTCAAGGGCTGTATCTCACAGGCGCAGGCACCCATCCCGGTGGCTCGATTTCTGGCATGCCAGGACGCAATTGTGCCCGAGTTTTTCTGCAAAAACAGGGGCCGATCTCCAGACTACTCCGACAAGCGGGTTGGTCCAAAGCCTGAGGGGTGTTTTAACCCGTAATATGCAAGGGAATGATCAGCAGGGGGAGAAGACTCCAGAGCAATCCCAGACAGCTTCCCCGATCAGGGTGGCAGGATAGGGGGGAGCCAGCCAGGAGAATATCTACTCGCTCCGTGAGCCGGTGGCCCAGGATGGTCTGACTGAAGGGAACTGCCATGTCCAGTTGGAGCGTTGGCTGACTCACGACCAACAGGAGAGACTCGGCCAGCAACAGGGGATCAACCTGTTTCACCGCCCGATCGTCAGCGCGCAATTCCCGGAGGAGAAGGAGTTCTTGCCAGAGAGCCTCTGTTTGGGGCAACCAGGTGGTTAGCCGCCGCAGCCAGCCCAACCAGAAGAACCAAAAAGTATCGCGATAGCGGGCATGGGCCTGTTCATGGGCCAGTACGGCCTGTAGATGATCGGGGTCTAGGGCATTCAGCAATCCCTGGCTGATGACTAGCTCGGATTGCCAGAAGCCGACCTGAGCGATGTAGAGTTCTGGGGTTTGCAACAGGCGAGCTGTAGCCCCAGCCAGAGCAATGGTGGGATACTGATGGATCTGGACCCATGTTTTCTGACCTTGCCAGAGTAAATGGATCCAGACCAGGGTGGCAACCAGCAGGAGCCCGATCGCACCCCCATAACTGAGCCATCCTTCCCAGGGCCAAACCATCCAACCATGGGGACCCATGCAAACGATCGCGATCGTCGTCGCCAGCAGGAACAACGGTGGAAACAGGAACTGATAGAGGGTGCAGGTCCAGCGTTCACTCCAACGGGTGGCCGATGGCAGGGATTGGGATCGCACCCACCAGGCTACTCCCAGGCCAGTCAGCAGCATCAGGAAATGCATTTAGGGTTCCTCCCTGGCCTTGCGAGCGGCCCGTAGTTTGGCGGCGATCGCCTCTAATTGCTCCACACTGGCCTGGTCCAGACTATCGGCAAAAGCAGCAACTACATCAGGATTGCCTATGGCTAGAAACCGATTCAGTTGTTCATAGGCCTGCAGAGACTGAGCCTGCTGGCGGGAAATTAGGGGAGACCAGGTAAAACTGCGCCCTGCCCGATTGCAAGTCAGCCAGCCTTTCTGAGCTAGGCGGTTGAGCACCGTGGTGACGGAGGCGTAAGCCAGTTCTCGATCGGGATCGGCCAGGATGCGATCGTGGACTTCCTTCACCGTCACTATATTTAAATCCCAGATAATTTCCATAATCTCAGCCTCCAGGGGGCCAAGAGACAGTTGTCTCGGACGGTAATCTGGCAAGGCAGCCATAGGCAAGGGTAGTAGCAGGTTAAAACAGAAAGATGGATTAGGACTGACGATTATTAGGTCTCAAACAAGCAGATTGCCAATCTACCCGCTCATTTTAGAGGAGCCTGCTAGATCTGAATATTAAGAGGCATTGAGCTTGAATTCAGACCTCCAACTTTTTGAAGACGTTAAAGACCTTAAGAGGAATTTTCCCATTTTTAGGATAGATGTTAAGGTTTGACGGGTTGTCGTTTGACAGGACTTCGCTTGCCCAGGAGGATGAAAAGCGTAAAATTAGCATCTTCAAAGAGTGGGTATTAACGTGAGAACACGATTGGCTGCAGCCTTTTCCCTGGTCCTGGCCCTGGTAATGTTCATGGTTGCTCGTCCGGCACTGGCAGGTGATGCCGCATCCGGTGCGAAAGTCTTTAGTGCAAATTGTGCCAGCTGCCATGCAGGGGGCAAAAATATTGTAAATCCAGCAAAAACTTTAAAGAAGGCAGATCTGGATCAGTATGGGATGAACACAGCCGCTGCCATTGTGACTCAGGTTACCAATGGTAAAGGGGCGATGCCTTCCTTCAAGGGACGGCTGACGCCAGAACAGATGGAAGATGTAGCTGCTTATGTTTTAGAGCAGTCTAGCCAAGGCTGGTAACAACTGACCCACCCAGCACTAGGGGCGAACATCATGATCAGACTGATCGCAGGCGTCTGGCTGTCCATTGTCATGGTCATCAGTTGGATGAGCGCCCCAGCGATAGCCTGGGCTTTAAACCCACTTCAGGTCACAGCCCAGGAGACTTTTTCCCGGACCGGGATAGAACATTTCCGGGCTGGAGAATATCACCAGGCATTGCTTGCCTTTACCCAGGCCATCGAAGCAAATCCCAGTTCAGTTGCTGCTTACAGTAACCGCTGTCTGACGCACATGCAATTGGAGGACTATCAAGCGGCGATCGTGGATTGCACCCAGGCTTTGGAATTGGGCGCTGGTGCTGGGGGCATTGAACCCTATCTCAATCGCGGACTGGCCTATTATCAACTTGGGGACTATGAGGCGGCGATCGCAGACAATACGCACCTGCTAGAACTCCAGCCGGATGATGCCAGAGCCTATTACAACCGGGGATTGGCTCGATCAAAACTGGGACAATATGACCAATCTCTGACAGATTTTGATCAGGCCCTCAGTCAGGGGTCTGACCTGGCTACCGTCAATCTGGCAGACATTTATAACGATCGAGGGTTGGCCCTGGCTCAGTTACACCGCTGGCAGCAATCCCTCGACAGTTTCGGAGGGGCAATCCGCCTGTATCCAACCCATGCCCGCGCCTTTCATAATCGTGGCTGTGTGTATGAGCAGCAGGGGGAATATCGAGCTGCCGTTCAGGATTTTACGATGGCCTTGCGATTGAATCCGGCCAATGCAGCGACCTATGTCAACCGGGCGATCGCTTACCGCCATTTGCAGAATCATGAGGCCGCTTTGCAGGATTTACAGCAGGCATCCGTTTATTTCCTGGCCCAGGGTGGGCAGGAATCCTACCGGCGGGTGCTGGGAATGATTCGGCAATTACAGCCAGAATCTCCTTCCCTGAGGGCGATCGCTGGGATTTAAAGCTCAATGCCTCAGGGTTCCCCAATCAGGGTAAAGGCTGCCCAGGCTTTCGGGTCAGGATACTCTTTGAGCGTGGTCAGCATGGCCTGCCTCATGGCCTGGGCCTTATCAGGATTCTGCTGCAGGGTTTCATAAAATTGTGTCATCAGAAAGGCTGTGGGTTGATCGGGTACCTGCCAGAGGGAGACAATCACCGTGGGCACCCCAGCAGAGATAAAGGCACGGGACAGGCCAATGATGCCATCTTCTGTAATGTTTCCCCTGCCCGTATCACAGGCACTTAAGACCACCAGTTCAGCCTGCAATTGCAAATCCAGAATATCGCTGGTGGTGAGAAAACCATCCTCTTTGCCAGAAGCTGCCAAGGCAATCGCACCCGGAATTCCCTGGGCAATCACCTCGTTCAGCAGCCCATGGGTTGCCAGATGGATGATGCGGGCCTGGGAGAGTTGCTGCCGCACGGCTGTTTCGGTGGCCTGGGCTCCTAGCAGGGGGGAAGTTCCCAGTAATTTGGCGATCGCCTTCGCCTCAGTTTCAGCACCGGGGAGGGTATTCAAGCGGATGGCTGGTCGGCCAGGACCGGGGGGCAGGCTGGGCATGGTGGGATTGCCCACTATCAGGACTTTTCCTGGTTGGGTTGCAGGTGGGCGACGGTTCAGGTCCAGAATCTGAATCGAGGGCGAAATCGTCAGGGTATGCCGTTCAATCAAATAGGTGCCCTGTTGATCCTGGAGGGCAGCGAAGGGAACGAAAAATAGCGATCGATGAGGAATGATGATCACTCGCGCCTTTGGATCCGTGGGCAACAGGTCAGCGATCGGTTGAATCAGCATCTGATACTGCTGCTGCAATTGGGCATTCTCTTGCCGCTGTCGGCGCAGCTCTGCATAGGCCCGGGCCAGTTCCTCTGGACTTTCTGTAAAAGTGATACCCCGAACCCCGATCGCACTACGACTGGCTGCCACCAGATCCTTCAAGCGCAGGTTCTTTTCGTCTAAAGCCTTAAGGCTGGAACGGCGGAAATGGGTCTGGCCACTGGGTTGTACCACCCAGATGAACAGTTCCGTCTCAAGGCTCTCCAAGATGCTATTCCGAGTGATATCGTCCGTGATCACTGAATATTCGACTAACGTCGCCTGCCGTTCCCTGGCAATGCGTCGCATGTCAGCAATCTGAATCGGCGTTAGCGGCTCAACAAAGGTCTTTCCAGGTTGACGACGGCGAGCCAGCAACTCGGCGAAGGCTCTGGCCCGTCCCTGCTCCGAGATTTCCAGGGCCGCTTCCGGCTGATTCTGGGCTGCCAGGACCTCCTGTAGGGTGGTGTAAATGCGGGCGAATTGCTCGAAGATGGACACTTTGAACTGGTCATTCTCGCCCAGACGACCCCGAATCTTGTCCCAGACGGAGATCGCACTTCTCAAGCTGGCTTCAGCCTGGGGATACTGCTGCAGCCGCACATAGGTCACCCCCAGGTTGGTCAGCACAATGCCTTCCCCCCGACCATAGTTCACCTGACGCATGATTGGCAGAGCCTGCTGATAATGCTCAATCGCCCGATCGTACTGTCCCAGCCGATAATAAAGATTGCCCAGGTTATTAAGAACCTGCCCTTCTGCCTCTCGTTTATTAAACTCGCGGGCGATAGCCAGATCCTGCTGAAATAGATCGATCGCTTTCTGCAGATCTCCTTTATCCATGTAGGCCAAACCCAGATTTCCCAGGGCCAGACCCTGTAACAGCCGGTTGTTGATCTTACGGGCAAGGGTCAGGTCTTCCTGATGATACTGAATCGCCCGATCCAGGTCCCTTTTATAGTAGTAAACATTCCCTAGTCCTCGTGCAGCCAGTCCTGCCTGATCTTCATAGCGGTTCTCAAGGGCAATCTTGCGGCCCTGCTCATAGTAGCCGATCGCCCGGTCGTAATCCGCCAGGTAATAATAAGCCCGCCCCAGGTAATTCATAGCCTTCGCCTCCCCATAGTGATCGGCCTCACGCTGAGCCAGTTTAAGGGCCTGCTGGAAGACGTCGATCGCCCGAGCGTAATCTTCTAACCCCAGGTAAACGGTACCCAGGTTGCCCAGGGCCGCCTGCTCACCTCTGGGTGATTTGGTCTCCCTGGCGAACTTAAGTGCCTGTTGATAAGCTCCGATCGCCTGATCGGACTTACCCAGAGCGTCATAGACCAGCCCCAAACTGCCGTAAGCCACCATCAAGTCTGTGGGATTACCAGATTCGCGGGCCAGTTTCAGGTATTGCTCGTAAATGGGCAGGGCATTGGCATAATCCTTCAGAGCCCGATAGGCCCGCCCCAATTTTTCCAAGGCATCGGCTTGCCCCTGCCGATCGTTTAGGGCCTGGGTCAGGGCCAGCAGTTCTCCCAGCGGCTGAATCGCTTTCTGGTACTCCTTAAGTTCCAGGTAGACTGTGGCCAGATTCCCCAGGGCGTAAGATTCCCGGCGGCGATCGCCCAGTTGCTGATAGATCTGGCGAGCCTGCTGGAACGCCTCAGCCGCTCCGGTCCCATCCCCCTGCTGGAACTTTTGCACGGCCTGGCGCATCAACTGATTAGCCCTTTCTAGGGCAGGGTCCTGAGCCAGAATAGCAGGGATGACTGACTGGGCAGAAAACACTAGGCGATCGGGAGCCTGACTTGTCGCAGCCAGCAGACTCATTAGAAGATCAACACTCATCACTCATGACATGGTTGCAATCATCCTGATTCTAATCGAGCAGCCCCTCCGATCTGCGGTTTGGGTAAAGCTTATCGATAAGATGGAAGCGTACAGCATCCTATTTCAAATCGGAGGATCACGGGTGCGGAGGAGTTTCACGATCGCGATCGCCCATCTGGCTCTTGTGGGCGCAGTAGTAGGGGGGGCTGGCCCAGGGCTGGCCCAGGATAAACCCGCTCAGTTTCCACCCAATCCCCTGGAAATGACCGGACCCGATCCCCTGCTGCCCAATCCCCCGGTTTCCCGCCCCCTCAGTCCCCAGGAACGGCGTCTCCTGTCGGAAGCTCTGGATCAGTTAAATCTGCAGGCGATCGCCGCCCATAAAGCCAAAGATAACCAGAAGGCTTTTGAGATCTGGAACCGGGAATTACGGCTCCGGCGGGCGCTAGGCCCTCTGGTGGAAGTCCCAGCGTTAGGTCGGGTGGGGGATATTGCCTGGCGAGAGAGCGACACCACGGAAGTGCGGCTGATTACGGAACGACTGCAGAAAATTCAGCAGGAGACCCAGTCCGATCTCTTACCCGATCCGGCTACCCGCCTGACGCTGAAGCGGTTACTGGGAACCGCATATCTGCAAGTGCGGGGGAAAGATCAGGCCGTGGGGGTTTATCAGGAATTGCTGACTGATGCCCGACAACGTCAGGATCGGGCGGCTGAAGCCACGGCCCTGACGACGATCGCAGAACTGCACCTGAACTGGTTTGCCTATGAAAATGCGGCGACCACCTACCGGGAACTGTTGCAACTGATGTCAGCCCATCCTGCCCTGAAAGTGATTCCCTACCATCCTCCCCAGCCTATGGCTGAGAAACCGGAACAGCCATCCCAGCCCATAACGGTTGTGGATGTCCTGCTGAAGCTGGCCTATATCTACGAGCAAAATCGCCAACCCGCCGAGGCGATTCTGGCCGAACAACAACTGGTGGACATCCTGCGAAAGCAAAAAAATCCTACCTTGATCCCGCCCCTGCAATTGGCGATCGGGGATAACTATCGAAGCTTAAACCAGCTTGACAAAGCGGCTGAATCTTATCAGCTGGCTTATACCCTGGCTTTATCCCAGCAACAGTTTGGCTATGCTGCAGATGGGTTAAAGAAACTGGCTGATTTGTATAAGACCCAGGGACAGTTAGAGGCCGTACTCCGGATTTATCAATATCTGCTGGATGTGGAGCGGCAGTCCTACAACGTTTATGGTCAGCTAGTAGTGTATGACCAGATGGGACAGGTGTATCTGAGTCGCCAGGACTTTGCCCAGGCCCGGGTTGCTTATCAACAGGGATTGGCTCTGGCTAAGCAACTGAAGTATCGGGAGGCCTATTTTGTGGAACAGGTGAATCGGCTGACCTCGCCCCCATGATTCCGGACCTCCAAGTTCTTGAAACAGTCAGAGAACGGAATGACTTTACCCCATTGCCAGAGGGCTGTGCTTTAATGAGGATGATTTTGTGAATTTTAATTGAGTTTTTAGCCGTTACCGAGTAATGGCTGTTTATTAGAACCGGTTCGGAAGTTTTGAAACCCCCTTGAGTGAGGATCGTGCATGTTTCGCCCGCTTGCCAAGCACCGCATTTTTAAGATCTTCAAGAAATTGGGTCCGTGGTCGGTTCCAGTCCTATCCCTCCCCCTACTTTTACCCCTGGTCCTGGCTGAGTCAATGTCCCAGCCTTTACAGCCCGTTGGCAAGTCGCTCAAGGCTTTAAGTGCTAGTGTTCTGACCGAGTGGATGGCGGTCCCTCAGTTCGCCCCAACCCTGTTCACCCTGAATGGTCAGATTCTGGCGGCGAATTCCGCGCTCCCTCAGCAAGGGCGCAAGATCGGGCAGGAGGGGCAGGTAGGATCTGCTGTGGCTCGACAGTCAGGACAATCTCAAAAGCAGATGAATGCTCAGCGATCGGTCCAGCCTACCCCAGTTGTTCGTCAGGCTGTTGCACCGGTTGGCCCAACCCTGGAATTGCAGGTCAAGGTCGCTGAAGGGGCCGTTCTGCCAGTTAGTACTTCTACGAAGGGGATTGTGGTCGATGATTCAGGCCGGGTGCTGCGTGGGATGCAGGCGATGCAACCGGTATATGCCCAACCGGGTTCTCAAGGCATAAATCTGAACTCCTGGGACGCTCCAACCTCGATCTGGATTGAAGCTAGCGAAGGGGGCTTTGTCTTTGTCGGAGAACATTGGTATCGGGGGCGGGTCCGGTTGGTCCTGATTCAGGATAGTATCGTGGCGGTTAATCACGTTGATCTGGAAGATTACCTCCCCAGTGTGGTAGGCAGCGAAATGTACCACGATTGGTCTATAGAGGCCCTGAAGGCTCAGGCGGTAGCGGCCCGATCCTACGCACTGGTTCACTATATTCGGCCAGCAGGAACCTACTATCAGATTGGTTCAGATGAATATTTTCAGGTTTACAAAGGGCTGGACAGTGAGGCCCCCTCAACTCGTGAGGCTGTCCTGCAAACAACGGGTCAGGTGCTCAGCTATCGGGGCGGTGTGGTTGAATCCCTGTATGCCGCTTCGGATGATCTGGTGCTGGAAGCTCACAAAGGTGTTGGGATGAGTCAGGAAGGAGCCCAAAAACTGGCTTCTCAGGGATATAGCTACCTCCAGATCCTGGGAAATTACTATCCAGGGACAACGCTGGCCCAACTGAAACCTTATCAGCCATAGACCTCTCCTGGCCTCTAGTTGAAATTGGTATTACCGGGCTGAGCGCTTGGCTAGCCAGTAAAAGCACAAGATGCCCAATAAACTGGCAGCTAGGTCAGTCAAACTAAAGGTGCGCTGGGGAGACAGCGCCTGAATGGTTTCGTCAGAGGTTGCGAACAATCCTACTAACAGAGGACCCAGAGGCAGGGAAAGGGAAAAGAGTCTGACCCGGCGATGGTTGAGGGCCTGATGGATGAAATAGGAGGCTAGACCCAGAAGAACAAAATGGCCGATCGTGTCGTAGAACGGAATTTGGGCCAATTGGGTTGGTAGAATTCCCAAGTAAGCGAAGGCACAAATGCCCAACAGCAGGCCACAATAGGCGATGCAGGTTATTACCCACCCATAACTTGCTAAACCATCGTGGCCAGAATTTAACCGCTTCATGTCCAATCTCCTACGCTGACTCGATCCCATAGGACAGGGTCATTACCCTCTGTAAAACAGGATCGGAGTCAGTGATTCCCGATGGCAGCGGAGTCAGTCAGTTAAAATCGGATACCTACGCCTCCCTGAAGAGCGACAGCTCCGCCACCACTCTTGTAGGCATCGATCGCATAAATGGCATTCCCGAAAATGACAAAGTCACTTCCTGGTAGAACAATGTCAATCCCAGGTTGGATGACGAAGGTGCTCCGGTTGCCTACAGGAGAGGGAGAGCCTCCATCAGAGAAGGAATAACCAGCTCCGATGTAAACATCCGTTTGCCAGTTTAAGGGGATGTCGTAAGAAACGGTGGGAATGATAGCTGTGGTGCCACTAAAGAACATGCCCTGCACCCGAGCTGATAGGGGAAGTTCCAGAAACTTGTAGCGAGCGGCAACCACGGCGGCGATCTGACGCCCTTCGTGGATGGCTCCTCCCTGGGTTACCCCAAAGGATGGCCCTACACCGATATAGCTGCCATAGGCGGGTTGGGCGGATGCAGAGAGCTGCACTGTAGCTGTGGACCCAATGGACAGGAAGACGCCCACTAGAATATTCTGACCAACCTGAAAGACTCGATGGTTGAAACTTTTCATATGCTTGCTCCTCATACCCAAAAACAGACCCCTGTTAGTAGATTTAATCGGGCAATAAAATTGGCATAACCCGTCATAAACAGGCATCAAAGTTAGCACATGGCAGCCAATAATAGTTAAAAAATCACCCGATTAGGGGGAAATTTAAATCTCTTTCTAGCAGATAAGGATCTGGATTGATCTGGGGTTAAAAATGCGGCATTCCGGATTTCATTCTGCCTGGTGAAAGACGGGCGATCGCTGGAGGTATCCTGCTTCTGGAATCAAGTTGGATATTTGGCTAACTTTCAAGAATTGAGATTGGAATCACATCCTGATTCCTGGAGAGAGGGATAATCTGGAAGGGTTCACCCTTGGCTATGGATGTGAAAACAACAGGGATGGGAAATCAAATGGTGCGAAAAGTTTTTCTGGTTATAACCGCCACCCTGATCATGATTGTCTCTGGATTAATGATGTCCAGCCCTGTTTGGGCCAACTCAACTGAGATCAGGGCCTTGAATCCAGCTCCCATACAAGTTGAGCCTTTACCCAGCCAGTTTGTCTCCACAACTGCTCAAGGGGCGGCTCACTCCTTGAAAGTGGGTAAAGTTGCCTTGGCCAGGAACACGGCTCAACCGGGTCAACCCGTCCATATGGAAGTAACAGCCAATGACCTGTTCGATCGTGGTGAAACAATTTTTCTGGTCCTGAATGATGTGGGGAAGTTTAAAAAAGGGGCAGATGGCAAACATGCGATCGAGATGGAGATAGAAGTCCGGGATGTGACTGGTATCCGGGCCGCTCAGAAAGGGATTTTGGGAGAGAAAGGACGAGTCACCCTGCCCGACGATACGGTGCCCACCCTGTTCGGCAACGTCAATACGTCGTCAGAAACTGACGTTGGAACCTATACCGTGTCGATGACCGTTTACGACAAAATTGGTGGGGGGAAAGTTACCCAGAGTTTGTCTTTCCTCTTGAAATAGACGTAAGGACAGAATCCTGCCTGGTTTTCCAGGGATTGTTCCGATAGCCAATGCTGTTCCCATTTGGTATTCCATCCATGCAGAAGTTGACGATCGTATCCCTGTCAGTTCTTGTGGCCATTCTCTCAACTGCAGTCGTGCCAGCTCAAACTGCATCGCAGGAACTTTCTGCCTACCAGCTCAAAGTTGTGAGCAGACTGAAGAAATGTCCGGATGGCTTTCAGGCTGAGAGTTTGAAAAACTCTCAGTTCTTTAGAGTGGGCGATCGCAAGTATGTTGTGCAGGTGATGTGCTTTCTGGCGGCTTACCAGGGAGGTTATGAGTATTACCTGTATACTGAAACTTCACGAGGAATACGATCGAAGCCTCTGAAGGTCCTGTTTTTTGACGAAGATGCAGGCAAGAGAACGCGCACCTATTCCAATGCGATCGTGGGCTTGCCGACCTATAACTCCGCAACTCGGGAGTTGGTCATTTTCAATAAATATCGTGGCATTGGTGACTGTGGCACTTTGGGGACTTATCAATTTCAAAACGATGTCCTGGTCTTGAAAAAATTTCAGGCCAAGTATGCCTGTGATGGAAACTTTATTGAGCCCGATCAATATCCGGTGATTTATCCATGAAACCCTGCAGGGAGGGATCACGATCGCCCGTCCCTACAGTTGATTTCATTTGGATTTATTACTTAAGCCGTCAATTCCTTGCAACAACTGGGGCATATACCAGATTTGCTGTGGGGTGGCTGTTTCTCCTGCTTTCAGGAAATCGGTCCCATCCTGGAACTTCAGGGGGCCTTGAAAGAGATTGATACTGCCGTCGCCTAACCCTTTAATAAACGTCTCCACTTGTTGTTGGTTTTTTCCCAGGGCCTGACCAAAGGAGAAGCCAACGCCTGATTCAGCGCCGTTGAGATCCTTCCAATCGGGCTTAAACCAGACGAACTCTCCGGCGTATTGGCCTGCCTTGGCTCGTTGAATCGTATCCAGGTAGGAAGGCCCCCAGTTGAAATAGGGGCTGCCCAGGCAAATCTCTGGAGCCAGATCACAACCCGTTTTCAAGTCATAATGCAAGAATTTCACTTTCTTGCCAGCACTGGCTGCTTTTTTCCCCTGAACGGCAACTTCCGGGGTATCCAGTCCAGACAGGACCACGTCATACCCGCCGTTATAGAAATCGTCCGAAACTTTGGTGGGGTCCAGGGTGACACCAGGGATATTAAACCAGAAGCCAATCCAGGTGACTTTGAACTTGAGATCTTCTGGTTTCTTGCCCCGATACTTCTCCCAGCAATATTTGGCCCCCAGGTATGCCGCAGAGACCAGGCGACGGGTTTCGTCCTGGATGAGGGGGCCTACATAACCGATTTTGCCTGTTTCCGTGGCCAGGGCGGCGGTGCAACCAGCAATCATTTTGCCGTATTCCATCTGCCCCATCAGATTCCCCAGATTTTTCTGATCTTTAAAGTTCTTCCCTTCTTTCCAGGCATAATCACCGGAAGCATGAATCACGGTGATGTCCGGGTGTTTTTTGGCTGTTTCCAGCGCATCATCCTTGAAGTCATCTGAGTTAAAGATGATGAACTTAGCCCCTTGGGCAATTAAATCGTCGGCGACCTGGGATCCTTTAACGTTGGGCCGATCGTTCGGATTAACCTTATCGACATACTCAAACTTTACCCCTGGGGCTTTTTCCATGACGAATTTGGTGGCCTCGAAGTGGGCCTGGTTCCAACCACCGTCATTCCGTGGCCCTACGAGGACCATCCCCACAGTGTAGTCTTTGTCACTGGCTCCACTTGCTGGAGATTCTGTAGAGGCAGGGCTGCTGGAACTGGTTGGGGCTGTTGGGTTACAGGCTGCGAAAAATAATCCCAGAATAGCAAGCGCTACTGGACGCTGAATGCGGTCAAGTTTCATAGTTTTAGAATTTCACCCGTTCAAACACAAAATTGCCTCTCACACCATTGCACGATCGCACTCTTCACTGTTAACGATCAATCTGGGAAGAAATGTATTGAATGTGACTGTCCGCCAGATGAATCTAGGGAGGCGATAGGGATGGGCACTTGTCGGTTTTTTGGGTCTGAAGGAATTAATGGTTTACGCCTGATAACAGTGCCAGAGGCTGGTTAGTGGATCGATTTTCCTGTTCGGGGGTTTCGAGTGGATCCCCCTGCTCCAAACGGGCGATCGTGCGATCAAGCAGCTCCAGACCTTGAGCGAGGTTTTCGATCAGGCACAACTGTCCTCGTAGTTCGGCAGCACCAGGGAACCCCTTCGCATACCAGGTCATGTGTTTGCGGGCTTGGCGAATCCCCCGATCACCCTTGTATTCCCACAGGGCCTGCAGGTGATCACGGGCACATTGGAGGCGCTGAATGGCAGTTGGCTGCGCCTTCAACTGGCCGGTTTTGAAGAAGTAATCAATTTCGCCCACCAGGAAAGGGTAACCCATGGTGCCTCGCGAGCACATGACCCCATCTGCGCCAGTCATTTCCAGGCATGTGATGGCTGCCTCCACGGAAAACATGTCTCCATTGGCAATCACGGGAATCGAAAGAATTGCTTTCACCCGTCCGATCCACTCCCAGCGAGCGGGACCGTTGTAGCCCTGGGCGCGAGTCCGACCGTGCACCGTGATCATCTGGGCTCCAGCATCTTCCATGCGGCGGGCAAAATCCAGGATGTTGATTTCGCTGTCGTTCCATCCGATACGGGTTTTCACGGTGACGGGCACATTGACTGCCTTGACCACCGATCGAATGATTTCCCCGGCTAGTTCAGGTTGGCGCAATAGGGAAGACCCGCCCCCATTGCGCGTAATTTTGTTCACGGGGCAACCCATATTGATATCTACCGTATCCGCACCTTCTTCTACGGCCATCTGGGCTGCTTCGGCCAGAAAGTCAGGCCGACAGTCGAACAGTTGAATACTGATAGGCCGTTCGTTCCGGTCCACTTCCATGATTTTGGGCAGTTGTTTGACGTAGTGGAGGCCCGTTGCATTGACCATCTCGGTATACATCATGGAATCAGGGGCATAACGCCGCACCAGACGACGGAATACCAGATCGGTCACTCCAGATAGGGGGGATTGCAACACCCGGCTGTGTACCTCCAGAGCGCCGATTTTGAGAGGGGTGGAGAGTCGATCGCGGAGGCTGGCAGACAGGGAGACCATAAATCTAAAACCGTTACTGACGAACTGTATTCATTGTACGAAACGGCTATCCCTATTAAGATAGCCATGAGCCAAACCAGGTCTTTACTGAGGTGATTTTTAGTCTGGAAATCTCTTTCAACCCTGAAAGTCGTACAATTCTACCCAATGGTTGAACTTGAGATCGAGATGGCTGACTTTTCGGAATTCTTCATCAGTTTCCTGTAGTTCTGCCTATCAATAAGGTTCCCTGTTTGAAGAATTCTCACTCTGATGCCTTCAGGAGTTGCTTTTATGTCAAGTGAATTTAATCGTCGTGAATCTTTTCAGTCCCAATCAGAGCTAGAGCTTGTACGGGCACTCTTGGAGTTTGATCAGGTGACTTATCCCTGGAACCCTAGCGATCCTGCAAGCGACGCCTACTATGCTCAACTGGAGCAACAGTTTTCTCTGGATGACTGGTCCCATCACGAAGTTGCCCACCGGTCCCAGTCATTTGTGGCTCACCTGAATCAGCTCTGGACCCGGCAATCCCTGATCGAGAAGTTTGCAGCCCGGATGCCCCACAATTTGCTGGAGACTATCGTCCGTCAGGCTCAAGAGGTTGTTGCGGCCAATCTTTCCCTGGCTGACCAACTGGTGCATTGTGTTCGAGAAGTTTTACCTGCTTGGGGTGAAGACGATCTGCAAGTTATGGCTCGCCCCCTGGCCTATGCCATGCGAGGATCGGAATCCGAGGCTGTGGAGTCTTCTCTGGGTTCAGTTCGTCCCCTACCCTGGATGGAATTGTCAGAAATTGAGCGGGCTCGGCTCAGCCTTGCTGTGGCTCGGTATGCTCTGGTTAATCTGGAGCAGGCGGATTCTGACAAATAGTCCATTGTTATTTTTGATCTTTTGTTATCTCTAATCTCCATGTATTTGCTTGAGGGACGTAATGAGTTACGTCCCTCTTTTATTTTGAACTTTAGCCGATCGCTGCGAAGTAGTTCTTAGACTTCACGGGGTCGGGGTTCATGGTAGCATCACCAGGTTTCCAGCCTGCGGGGCAAACCTCATCGGGGTGAGACTGGACATACTGGATTGCCTGTAATGTGCGCAGGGTTTCATCCACGTTGCGACCGAAAGCCAGGTTGTTGATGGTGGCATGCTGGATGATGCCATCTTTGTCGATGATGAACAGACCCCGCAGGGCAATGCCTTCTTCAGGAACGAGCACATTGTAAGCAGCGCTGATTTCCTTCTTGATGTCAGCCACCAGGGGATAGTTCAGATCGCCGACACCACCCGACTTACGATCGGTTTGAATCCAGGCCAGATGGGAGAAGACGCTATCCACTGAAACACCGAGGATCTCGGTATTCAGCTTTTTGAATTCTTCATAGCGATCGCTGAACGCAGTGATTTCAGTTGGACAAACAAAGGTAAAGTCCAGGGGGTAGAAGAACAGCACAACATACTTACCCCGGTAATCGGACAACTTGATTTCCTTGAATTCTTGATCGATCACTGCGGTTGCGGTGAAGTCGGGAGCTTGTTGACCAACACGCAGCCAATCTTGTGAAGTGTAGCCCATGAACTTATACTCCTGAGTAATCTTTTCTCTACTGCGTCGCCAGGTATAACGAACTGTTAAGACTTTATCATACTCGTTATGATTTTGAGTAAAGGTAAGCCAGGATCAGGGGCTGAGCATGAGGTAGCATGGCTGAATTGGATGCGCGCGAGTGGTTGCTGACGAATGGTTTGGGGAGCTTTGCCTGTGGCACTGTTTGTGATGCTCGCACCCGCACCTATCATGGTTGGCTCATTGCCGCCCTTGACCCCCCCGATCGACGCACGTTGTTATTGTCGCATTTGGAGGCCAGTCTCGAATTAGGAGGAGAGGTTTTTGCGTTAGGAACCAACTTTTGGGTAGACGATAGTGTTTCGCCTCGGGGCTATCGTTTTCTCCAATCTTTTGAGATTAGCCCTGTGCCAACCTGGGTCTGGAGCCAGGGGGACTGGAACCTGACCCGGCAGATTCTCATGCCCTATGGCTTGGAAGCACTGCAGACGGATGCTCCGGATGCCTGGGCACTGACGACCCTGCCTGCTTCCTCCCTCGGGTTTACGAATCGCGTCCTGATTCAGTATCGCTATTGTGGAAGGTGTGCGGCTCTGCTGCGATTGCGTATCCTGATGGGCGATCGCAGTTTCCATCAGCAACAAAAAGTAGAGCCTGATCTCCATTTCTCTCAGGTTGTTAGCGATCGGCAAATGATCCTGCAGGCGATTGCTCCCGATCGGATTGGCACTCCCTGGCATCTTACCTGGACCCTGGGAGAGTATCAGCCTGATGGCCTTTGGTATTGGAACTACTATTACCCGGAAGAGAATCGCCGGGGATTAGGGGATTACGAAGATCTGTACAGTCCTGGGTATTTGACGCTGACCCTGGAACCTGAAATGACCCTGACCCTGGAAGCCAGGGTGGGATTACCTCATCATTCCTCTTCTCCCTTAAATGACCAGACGTTTCAGCAGGCGTTACAAACAGAGGAACAACGGCTGAGAGCCTGCTATAGAGCTTTGCCAAAAGCGAAGCAGACAGAGCTGTGGCCCCTGCTAAGGGCTGGGGACCAATTCATGGCTTATCGGGCTTCGACGAATAGTCCCACAATGATGGCTGGCTATCCCTGGTTTAGCGACTGGGGCCGGAACACCCTGATTGCCTTGCCCGGTTTGACCCTGGCCACCCATCGCTTTGCTCTGGCTAAAGGATTGCTGCAAACTTTCAGCCGTTACGGAGATCAGGGTTTGATTCCCAATAGCCTGCCCAGTCATCAGACATTGCCGTTCTACAATGGTCTGGATACGGTTCTGTGGTGGATAGAAGCTCTGGGGTTGTATCTGGAAGCCACACAGGACTGGGCGTTCCTGGTGCAGCAGTATCCGATCGTGCAGCGGATTTATAAGAGTTTGACGGCAGGAACGCGCTATAACATTCGGGTCGATGCGGCAGATGGTCTGTTGACCTGGAATGATCCGGACGTTGCCCTGACGTGGATGGATACGATCGTTGAGCAACAACCGATCACGCCCCGTCGGGGTAAACCAATAGAAATTAACGCCCTCTGGTACTCGGCGCTCTGTTGGGTGGGGCAGTGGGCTGATCATTTAAGTCAGACTGCAACTGAAACGGAGATTAATCCAACTGCCCTGGCCAATCAGTCCCGTCGTTATGCTCAGCATGCTCAACAGGTCAGACGCTCTTTGGGTAAATTCTGGAATCCGGATCGGGGTTATTTTTATGACACGATCGCGCCGGATGATAATCCCGATCCCACGATCCGTCCTAATGCGGTGATTGCCCTTTCCCTGCATCATTGTGGCTTTCCGGTTGAGCAGGCGCGGCTGGTGTTGCAGGTAGCCCGAGATCGACTCCTGACGGATTATGGTCTACGCAGTCTCGACCCCAGCAATCCGGCCTATGTCGGAACCTATGCTGGTGATCTCTATCAGCGCGATCGGGCTTATCACCAGGGCACGGTCTGGAGCTGGTTACTGGGGCCGTTTGGTCGTGCCTGGAACCGATTTTATGGCCAGCCTTTGCCTTTTGACTGGCAGCCATTGTTCGATCATTTGAATCAGCAGGGTTGCCTGGGGTCTATTTCAGAAATTTTTGACGGAGACTTCCCCCATACTCCCCAGGGAGCGATCGCCCAGGCTTGGTCTGTGGCTGAAATCATGCGCTGTCTGCTGGAACTGCAGGAAGAGGCTGGGCACCCTCCCTGATTCTCGTCTAACCTGGACGTAGAAACCTGATTATCCCTTTTTTTCTATGCCTACCTATACTGGCATTTCCAGTGAAGCCTTTCGCCATCCCCTCGATCGGCAGGCTGAGCAAGCCCTCCGTAGTGTTCCAGGGTTTGATCTGGCGGCCCGCAAGTTCATGGAATTTATTTACGAACGCCCCCGTAATGTCTTTCTGATGGGGAACAGTATTGAAGTGGGTCCCCGCCAGTATGCCAACCTATATCAACTATTTCGCGAATGTGTGCGGGATTTGGATATTTTTCCAGAGCCGGTCCTGTTTGTGTCGCAAGATCCCAGTGCCAATGCTTTTGCAATGGGGCAGGAAAAGCCCTGTCTGGTGCTAAATACAGGGCTGATGGATCTGCTGACCGAGGCTGAATTGCGATCGGTCCTGGCCCATGAACTGGGCCATATCAAATGTGGCCATACCACCCTGAAGCAGATGGGGATCTGGGCGATTAACCTGATTTTTGGACTAGCTGGCATGACCTTTGGCCTGACCAGTCTGATTTCGACGGGATTAATCATGGCGTTTTATGAGTGGCTGCGAAAAGCAGAACTTTCTGCCGATCGGGCAGCTCTGCTGGTGATGGATGATCTCAACCCTGTGTTGTATACCCTGATGAAAATGGCTGGTGGCAGTGCCCGTCACGGTCATGAACTCAGTCTGGATGAGTTTATTCGGCAATCCCAGCGCTATCAGGAACTGGATCAGGATGGGCTCAATCAGGTTTATAAATTCCTCCTGTACAACAATATCTCCTCCCAGGTTTTCATTTCTCACCCCTTCACGGTTGAGCGGGTCACCTATCTGCAGGATTGGGCTAACTCCGAGGATTATCGTCAGATTCGAGCCGGGAACTATCGTCGATCAGAGGCTGAGGGTGCAGTCAATGTTCCGGTGGATGAAACCCCGGCAACAGGGGGTGAGGTGGATACCCTGCGGCGTCAGATTGAGGAACTGCAGCAGCAAATCGATCGCATCCGGCGCAATCAGTGACCTGTGTGGCAACGCAAATTAACCTGATAGGAGCGAAGATACAGGGTTGCTGCATCGATGGGCAGGGGTTTGCTGAAGAAGTAGCCCTGAACGCCGGTGCAGCCGACCTTGCAGAGGGCCATCATCTGTTCCTGGGTTTCTACCCCTTCCGCCATCACCTGTAGATTTAGCCCCTGTCCCAGACTAACGACAGCTCGCACGATCGCAGCATCGCAGGTGTTAGAGGCCAGATCGCGCACAAAAGAGCGATCGATTTTTAAGGTATTCAGCGGGAAGCGCTTCAGGGAACTGAGGGAGGAATAGCCTGTCCCGAAGTCATCGATCGCGACATGGATGCCCATATCCCGTAGCTGTTGCAGAATGGCTATCGTGAAATCCACATCCTGCACCGCAACGCTTTCCGTGATTTCAATCTCCAGATCTTCTGGATTCAGGCCAGTTTCTTCCAGAATCTGGGTAATTGTTTTAACCAGATTCTTTTGCTGAAATTGACGACCGGAAATGTTTACGGCTACTCTCAAGCGAGGTAAACCCGCCATCTGCCAGGCCTGATTTTGCTGGCAAGCCGATCTCAGCACCCACTCTCCGATCGGGCAGATCAACCCCGTTTCTTCAGCCAGGGGAATGAACTGGCTGGGGGGGACCAGCCCCAGTTCGGGATGTTGCCAGCGGATTAAGGCTTCCATGCTGATCACCTCGCCTGTATTCAGATCCAATTGGGGCTGATAATGCAGAATGAGTTCTTCCCGTTCCAGGGCCTTCCGCAGATTGTTTTCCAGCACCAACTGTTCCAGGGCCGTTCCATTCATTGCTGATGTATAGAGCTGGTAATTGTTCTTGCCCTGCTGCTTGGCCCGGTACATGGCGGTGTCTGCATTCTTGAGCAGAGTCTCCACATCTTCTCCGTCGTAAGGAGCCAGTGCAATGCCAATACTGGCAGTGACGTAAAATTCATGGTCCTCAAACCAGAATGTCTGGCTGAGCGCATGGAGAATCCGGCGGGCGATATGGGTGGCATCTTCCGGAGAAGTGATCTGGGGTAAAAGCAAGGTGAATTCATCCCCACCCCAACGGGCAATAAAATCCCCTTCCCGCAGACAACCCCGGAGCCGATCGGTCACGCTCTGGAGTAATTGATCTCCCATGGCGTGTCCCAGGGTGTCATTAATGGTTTTGAACCGGTCCAGATCCAGGAAGAGAACAGCCAGGACTTCGTTCTGTCGGTGGGCGTTGATCAGTTCCAGGGAGAGACGATCGTTCAAGAACAGACGGTTTGGCAACCCGGTTAACTGGTCATGGGAGGCCTGATGACGGATCATGGCCTCAACGCGCCGTTGCATTACGGACATGTAGATGTGAATCCCCAGGGCATGGGCTAATTTCACATCATCCTGAGTCCATGTCTGGGCCTGACCTTTTTTAATCTCCCGCCAAGCAGCAAAAGAAGCACGGGGGCGTCCGTTGCGCTCGTCAAGATTGTCCCGTCCAGCCCAGAGGGTTTCAGTTTCGATTTCATGACGGAATACGGTCAAGTAGCCTACACATTGCTGATGATATTGCAGAGCAACAATTAATACAGAGCGAATTTGAGTGGCCTGAAAGGTCGGAGCCAGAAGGTGAAATCGCTCATCCTGATAAAGGTTGGAGATGGAGTAAAGGTAGGGGAGGCTGAGGGGTTTACTGGCAAAGAAGCTGGGCTGACCCACCTGGGCTCGCATGATTGTTTGGGCAATATCCCAGGCTTTCACATCTCCTAAAAGCGGGTTGGATGCTCGTTCAGACCCCTGGGAATGCATTAATTGCTCCCAACTGGCATCTTCTTCAAGCCAGGGAATTTCGGGTTGCTCTCCACAGGTGTAGAGTTGGGCGGGCTGACCGATCGAATCGGCATGGATATAAAGCCTGCCTCCAGATCCATCCAGGGCTAGAACGGTTTCCTCTAAAACGCTCTGGTGAATCTCCGCCATATTCAGAGGAGAGTGGAGGAGACTGCTGATGCGATTAAGGGTGGCCTCGTATTCAGCCAACTGACGGGCCTGTTCCAGCAGATTGGATTGGGCGATCGCAATAGAGATCTGATCAACCAGAAGTTGTGCAAGTTGTAGCTCTTGCTCTGAAAAAGTGCGCCGTTGTGAGTGGTGGGACACCAGTAATCCCCAGAGCTGGCGCTGGTGCAAAATCGGAATGGCCAGGGACGATCGCACCCCCATATTTGAGAGATATTCTAAGTGGCAGGGGTCCGCGATCGCATGGCGAATATCCGCCGTAGGCAGATTTTTTCCGGTTTGGGTGCAATCCAGATTGCTGACCGTCTTTTGCTGATGCACCACATCCACAATCACCCGCTGGCGGGCTTTAATAAACATCTCCCGGCTGGGTTCAGGAATATCCCCTGCCGGGAAGTTCAGTCCTAGCAAGGAAGGCAGCGCATTTCCCTCGATCGCTTCGGCGATGACTTCCCCACTGCCATCTGGGCTGAAGCGGTATATTTTGACCCGGTCCGTATCTAAAAAAGCTCGAATTTCAAGTACGGCTGTAGACAGGATCTCTTCTAATTCTAGGGACTGACGAATGCGATTTGTAATTCGATTCAACAGACTTTCTTGTCTGGAAATATTTCCGACAATGGTTTTATATTTCCTGTCTGGCATTGCCATCCTCGCTCAATTAAACAGTGATTCATAGAGTGCATCCCACTTTTGCGATGAGTATAAGTGCTTAGAGCTGTGTTTGAAAGAGCGCGCTAAACTTTGAGCATTCCTGCTTTGGTCAACCACGCTTATGGACCCTGAGAAAAAAGCCCAAATTCAAGCCCACGCCCGTGCCCTTGCCGCCTTGCTATACGAGGAAACCGACCCGGAGCAAGTGAAAACATTGGCAGGGATTGAGGCAGCAGTGAGAGGGCATCTGCTGGAACACGTCGGTCCAGAGATCGGGGATTTTTTATTGCAACAAGCAGCGGCACCACGAGTGGACGAAAGCGCAGGCTCGATAGTATCATCGGACGACTGCGCTTGAGTGAGAAGCAGGCACAAATTCTGGAGGTGAAAGCCTACACGCGCTGGAGTCCTTACCTGGAGCAGTGTTGTTTATTGGTGAGTGCCAATGAGTCGTACGAACGAGCAGCGGAA
>NZ_MQTZ01000006.1 GCF_001939115.1 Leptolyngbya sp. 'hensonii'
CTGTGAGCTTGCAGGACTTGTTGAATTTGCTCTGGACTGACGTGACGGTAGTAGTAGAGGGTGTCAAAACTCTCTGAGAAGGTTTGTTGGCACCCCAGGCAAAAGTAGCGTTGATGCCCATTCGGCATCTTGCCATGCTTGTGAGTCTTAGAATGACCGCAGAGCTTACATTCCATAGCTTGAGTAGGTGAATCGTTGATTCCTTACTCTACCAGACCCACATCAGTTTGACGCACTACCGATTTTCCCAACAAGTATTTGATTGGTCCCGTCGTCTTCAGACCAGACTTTAACGCTCAATCTGAAGTCATCAGCGCAAATCAGGCATGGTCACTGTTTTTCACCGCTGGCAAAGAAGATAAAGTGCTGGGCTTTAATGCGGAGGCAGGTCGCTTTTTCACGAATTTACTGCTGGCTGTAGGTGCGGCTGGTGTTCTGTGGGCAGTGTTGTTTAATAGCGTCGGGTAGGTGGTTTGTCATTCCTGCTACGCATCTCAAAACTTCCCTGAAGTTCCAGTTAGTTCGCCTGCTGGGGCTTCAATCTTGGCTAAATATATCGTTGATTTGAACAGCGAATCAGGGGATGGCTTCTACCGAGAATAGCGACTCTTCGGAAGCATTCATTACGGCATCGTAGCGTTGTCGTCCAGTTGTGTTCTGATTCCAGTCATCTAACTGCGCTCTGGCAGTCGCCGGAATGGTGTAGCGAAGCGTTTCTCCGGTGGTGCGATTGCGAATCTCAGCAACGCCAAAAGTCCCCTCTGGGCTGGTAGTCGTAGCAACTCGCAACAAGTTTTGTCCAGGGGTTGAAGTGGTGGCAATCATGATGCCATCTGCAACGCAAGGGCAGGGGGCGATCGCCCCACTGTAGTAGGTGACATCCAGTGTGCGGGGGGCTGCATTTAATCGTTGCATGGCATCCAAACCGATACGAATGCCTAAGGCAATGTAGGAGCCAAAGCCTCCATGCACCCGCCGCCCCAGTTCTACCCATTGATCGGGTGTTTCGGTCGGACGAGTTGGCTGAAGCGCAAGTTGTTGATGGTCATTTAGTAAAGTGAATTTGTCCTGGGCGGAATCGCGCGATGTGCCATTTGTAGCAGTAGCGATCTGACTTCCATCAAATCCCAAAATCCCACACAGTATTGTGACCCAACTCAGAGTATTGATACCTTTAATCATTTCGTAATCCTCAAATGCCCCTGACCAGGATAGTCAGATCAGGTGTGGTCTGTTAAATTATGCCGAAGTGCAAAACTACAGGCAATCCGGTCAAACCATTCCACATGAGAGCAGACGAATTTCTAGAACACTATCGACGGGGCGAGCGTAACTTTCGAGGAGTTAATCTACGTGGTATTTATCTCAGAGATGTCCGGTTGCAGGATGTTGACTTAAACTGCGCCGACTTGCGGGGTGCATCTCTGATGAGCGTTGATTTCAGTGGTGCGAACTTGCATCGAGCGGATTTAAGTGGCGCATTCTTAATCCACTCTAATCTCAGTTTTGCTAACTTAACGCAAGCCAATTTGACAAAGGCATTTCTGATTTTGGCAAACTTGCACCAAAGTTGTTTAACTGAGGCTAATTTGAGTCACACCAATTTGACGAAAGCCAATCTTTCCGAGGTAGTTGGGCTTGCTGAAGCTATCCTGGATCAGACTATTTTGACGGGAGCTTTGCTGCCACCGCGATCGCCGCAGGCGAGTCATAGACTATTGCGCTTCAAAGCAACTGTGCTTTCACTTACTGGTAAACTCTATCGCATGGCAAAACCAAAATTGTCAGAAGATAGGCTGTCAAACATTTCTGGTACAGTTGGAGAGACTTCCATTGGTGGCGATTCAACTTGCCTAACGGAGACTTACCAAATTAATAGAATTCTATTAGATTGAGGCTGGTGTTAAGGGACACACCTGAAGCCCAACGGGAGTTTGTAGAATTGCAGCTTCAATGTCAAATACCTGCCGTAAGTTCTCCAGGGTTAAAGTGTCAACAGGAGTCCCGATCGCCCACAAGCAACCGTGACGCAACAATGCCAGTCGATCGCTAAATCGGGCAGCCAGATTTATATCGTGCAACACCGTAATAATTGTCAGGTTTTGTTCTCGATTCAACCGCCGTAACAATTCCAGCAACTCTAATTGATAGTGAATATCTAAGTACGTCGTTGGTTCATCTAACAACAACACTTTTGGTGCCTGAGCCAGTGCCAGCGCCAGAAATACCCGTTGCCGCTCTCCACCTGACAGTTGCTCTACCGGGCGATCGCTAAACTGTTGCACCTGCACTTGTGCCATTGCGGTTTCCACTTGATCACGGTCATCTGCGTTCAATTCCCACTGCCACCAGGGTTGGTATGGGGTGCGTCCCAAACTCACCAGTTGTCGCACCGTTAAACCCGCTGGTGCGATCGATTGCTGCGGCAACCACGCCAGCGTTTGCGCCACAATTTGAGCCGGGAGACTGTGAATCGCCTTGCCATCCAGCCACACCGCTCCCTGTTGCGGTATTAACAGGCGGTTTAACAACTTTAGCAGTGTAGACTTACCCGATCCATTTGCGCCTATCAGACTGAGCCACTCACCCGGTTGCAGAGTTAGATGCAGATCGTGGATCACAGAATGATCCCGGTAACCGCCAGTGAGGTGTTCAGTGTGGAGAAGCATACAACAAGAGAAAGGGTTAAGAAAATTGATTAATGTCTGATTTGATTACGGAGAATCACCCAGATCAAAATCGGTGTGCCAATCAAAGCAGTCACCGAGTTGAGCGGCAACACCGACGATCGCACCAAAACTTGCGACAGCAAATCTGCCACTAATGCTAGCCCAGCCCCAACGATCGTTGCGCTGGGTAGAAGCCATCGGACATCACTCGTTTGCAGCACACCTCGACACAGATGAGGCACTGCAACACCCAGAAACGCGATGGGTCCGCAAAACGCAGTCACGACTCCTGCCAGAATGGATGAACTGAGTAAAACTAGAAACCGGAGTCGATTTAGACTGACTCCCAGCGATCGGGCTTGAGTGTCGCCAAGCAGAATTACATTCAAGGCAGTGGTTGTGATAAACGCGATCGCGCTGCCAATCACAACTCCACTCGCCATCAGGGGAAGTTGCGCCCAGGTGACACCGCCAAAGCTGCCAAACGTCCAAATGACAAACTGCTGTACCTGTTGAGCAGAACTCAGTTGCAGCAGAATATTGACAACTGCTCCGGTGGCATAGCCAAACATTAGTCCCAACACGAGGAGCGCGATCGCGCTTTGCACTATTCGCGCCGTCACAATCACCAATACTGCGACGCTCGCTGCTCCAATGCAGGCGGCGGTAATGATGTTGATATCGCCATAGAGAACCCCAAGTTGCTGCGAGGCAAGCACCACGATCGCGACCCCCAAACTGGCACCCGAACTAATTCCCAGCACGAACGGCCCTGCCAGCGGATTGTGAAACAAGGTTTGCAGTTGTAAGCCGCTAATGGCGAGGGCAGAACCTGCCAACATGGCTGTCAGCGATCGCGGCAGGCGAAATTGCCAGATGATCGCGCTCCAGGTGGGCTTGGTCGGAGTACCACCCATCAGAGTTGTGAACACATCCGATAATGGAATTGGCACCGTTCCGATCGCTAAACTTACAACAAACAACAGCAACAAACCACCGCTCAGGATGCCCAATAGCCAGGGGTAAGATGCAGAACCACGCCACTTCATTGGGGCAACTGTCGATAGTACACAAATTGATGTTCTGGCATTAACTCAGGATGAAAAATCTTCACCAAATCTGCCAGGATTAAATCTGGATTGGCAGTGCCGCTTTGCCAGTAATCGTTGCCCCCGTCAGGGTTGACTTTGGCTGTCGGACTGAACACCTTACCCGATTGTACGGCTATAAAGTTTTGATAGCGAGGGTCCGCTGCCAGCAAATCTGCGCGGGTTTTGACGCTATTTGCATTGACAATCCAATACTGAGCGGTGACAGCGCGATCGTAGACCTGCTCAAAATTTAACTGCACACTGCCCGGTGTTCGTTCATCTGCCCAAAGATAAGTGGCACCTGAATCCTGAAAAAACCGCGCCACATAGCTCTCGCCCCCTGGGATATACCAGGTGCCCTGATAATCGAAGCCTGAAAAGACGGTCGGTTTTAGTTGCCGTTGGGTGGCTTTTGCCGCGATCGCCTGGTATCGCTGCCGCACTTCTGCAAAGCGTTGTTCTGCTTCTGCCTCCCGGTTAAAAAACGTTGCCAGAAACTTGATCCACTCGGCTCTTCCCAGCGGAGTCGATTCCATATATTCGGCAACGATCGCCACCTTCAGTCCCGCCTCCAGGAGTTTAGGATGGGTATCTTGTTGAGGGTTGCCCGTACCGAAGGTAGTAACCAATTCTGGTGACAGTTCCAGCACTCTTTCGACACTCAAATTCCCAGAATCACCGACTTCAACCAATTGGTTTGCTTCAATTTTTGCCGTCACAGCAGGAGTTGTGACATCCTTAAAATTACTAATTCCAACTAAGCGATCGAGGACGTTTAACCGCTCCAACGGAACAAAGTGAGTTGTGGATAACGCAACGACCGAACGGACTGGAATTTGTACAATTTGCTCTGGCTTAAATCCCGATGGAATTGGAGTTCCACACTGCACCAGCACATATTGAAATTGCGTTTTGGCATCTTTCCAGGGACGATTCACTGAAACCACTTTGTAGTGTTGATGATACGTCACGGTGAATCCCTGAGCATCAGTCAAGCGAACTTTATTCGGAAAGTAATCTACATCCGCGCGATACTCTTGCACACACTCCGGGTTGGAGTTAGTGGAGGGCTGAGGTGGTGCGATTATGCAGGCTGAGAGGGCGATCACACAGCCCAAAAAGATAGACCCAAGACGCGATACCTTCGGTGGGCTTTGCCAACGGTTCATGGCGAATGCTGAATCAGTGGATAGAGATGAGACTCGATTTTGTGTCCCTGCTGAACATGGTCTTGCACAATCTGTTTGGCAATGTCAGGCGTGACGCGAGTGTACCAGGTTCTGTCACTGGAATAGAAAACGACCGGACCCAGTTTGCAAACCTCCAGGCAACCAGAGGTCATCACATAGACATCCAGTTCGGCTTGCTTGATGGCTTCCTGGAGTGCCTCAATAATCGGTTGCCAGTTGCGCGAAGGATAGCAACGACTGGAGCGACACACCGCAAGATAAGGACGCTTTAAGGGATTCTGGTCAAACGGAATCGGACGAGTTCCCAGAATGTAGGTTTCGCGCAATTCCTGGTACAAACTCAACTTTTCGAGTTGGGGTTTACCTTCTGGGAGCAGGTCTTCATCCTCACCGACAAAGGGATTTGGCAAAAACAGATTCATCATCTTTTCGCCAGATCCATTCCAAAACTGAATCCCCCAACTGCGGGCTTCTCCCCGTTCGTTTAGACGACGATACAGCGAGGCACGGTGAATCAGTCGCTGCTGCCGTAGTTCAGGAGGTGTTTTTGCTAGAGGTCCGCCCAGATGTTCTTCCAGACAAAGATGCAGATGCCATGCTTCGGTAACGACAGTGAGATAGCCATCATACAGAATGCAAATTTTAGGCGGTTGAGTGAATTCCAACTCCAGCACGCTCCCTTCCACCACATGTCCGATCTGGGTTTCCTGCCAGCGTTCTTGAAACAGCGTGTAGAGGAGTGGTCCCGTGACATCGATCGTACAGGGAAAGTCTTCGTACTCAATCTGTCCGCCTGTGGTCAGCGGTTCTGTAATCGTGCGGTTGAGTGGCGTAACTTGGCGAGAGAATTCACCCATCATCGTTCTCCTACAACGTAGCACTGATCCCGACTCGAAAGCTGCGTCTCACCCCAGAATAACCTGGATGTCGCTGTACTCACCGAGAATGGATCTCCTCCTGAATTGAAGCAGAAACCTGCTTTAAATTGAGCGATCGCCCAATAAACACTAACCGAGTTTGACGGGGTTCATCGGGTTGCCAGGGGCGATCGTAAAAAGTATCAAATCGATTGCCAACACCTTGAACGACTAACCGCATGGCTTTATTGGGCACGGCTACAAAGCCCTTAATCCGATAAATCTCATACTGCTGAACCAGAGATTGCAAGCGGTTGACCAACTCTGCTGGGTCAAATGCCTGATCAAGTACCACATGAACCGAAGTAATGTCTTCATCGTGTTCATGATCTTCTTCCGTATCATGATGGCTAGGGCGAGAGTCGAGATTGTCTTCAACAGCGGCATTAAATCCCAGTAGAAGATCAGGGCTAATTTCTCCTTGTTTGCAGGGCACAATTTTCACCCCGGTTGGAAGTTCCTTTTGTAACCACTGCTGAACTTTTTTTTGAGTTGCTAAATCAACGCGATCGACCTTCGTTAACAACACCATATCGGCACACGCCAACTGATCTTCAAACAGTTCTTCGATCGGGGTTTCATGCTCCAGGCTATCATCCGCTTGCCGTTGAGCTTCCAGGGCATCTAAATCACCGACAAACTGACCATTGGCAAGAGCTTCGCAATCCACGACAGTCACAACACCATCGACGGTTGCTCCAGTGCGAATTTCGGGCCAGCGAAAGGCTTGTACCAGAGGTTTGGGTAAGGCTAATCCAGAGGTTTCAATCAGGATGCAGTCAAGACGATCGCGCCTTTTTAACAACTCCTGCATTGTCGGCAAAAACTCTTCCTGCACGGTGCAGCACAAACAGCCATTCGCCAGTTCCAAAATATTGTTATTCGGGTCTTCATCGTCATCACAAACGCGACACGATCGCAATAACTCACCATCAATCCCCATTTCGCCGAATTCATTGACCAATACGGCAATGCGACGACCTTGATTGTTTTGTAATAGATGACGCACGAGTGTGGTTTTTCCGGCTCCCAAAAAGCCTGTCACAACGGTAACTGGAATTTTATGCATGATCTGGTACTTGATAAAGCTAAATGAGCGTTACTGATTTTCCACTGGCAGTGGTGGTAAGACGGCATGTATACCCTTCTTCACGACCTCTGGGCGCTCTTTGTACGGCACTTTGCCCTCGGAGCAAGCGACATACTGGCCACTAAATTGCAGGAGTTCAGGTACTGAATGAGTCGGAGACAGTTCACTTAAGATGAACGTAAGTTTGGTAGGAGCCGCAAAGGCTACCACACAAGCACGGCTACAAGCGCCCAGACAGCGCACTGGACGTAGCTGAATCGCTTCTTGCCAGTCACAGGCTTCTAAGCCCTGACTCAGATGATCAAAGAGAGCTTGACCCGCACTCAAGCCAGCCTGTGTTTGACTAGTCTCTGAAGGGCGGCAAAGCACACAAACAAACAACGTATGTTGAGTCATGATAATCATCAAGTGTGACGACGGCTTTGATGTTGGAGAAATTTCAGCGTTGCCATTAGCATTAAAAAGCAAGTGGAAACTAAACGGTGGCACCAAAAGGCTGCTTTCTCAGGAACGATTACTTACGACGCAGCTGCCACTTCAGCATTCAGATCAGCACAATAAGTTTTGTAGACTCCATCTAAAAATTGCCACAGGGCATCCACCGCTTGCTGCGCAACTTGCAGTACTTCCGCCTCTTTCTCAGGCGTATCTGCGTACTGCTCAATCAGTTTCAATTCGGCTTCAGTGTGCCACACATCCGCCGCCTGATGGACCGTGAAGAACTGGTAGTCTTCTGGATTGTTCATGCCATAGAACTGCCTCAGGCCATCAATTTTAACGGCTGCAATTTCAGGAATTTGAGACTCGTACATCACCAATGCAGCTAATCCAGCGTAGAAGGGAGAATTGATGCAAATGCTGCGGAAGGTTTCGATCAGATTTGTTGTGGTTGCTAAAGGAGCCGTCTCAGTTAGTTCAGCTTCCGCTGCACCGAGCGCGATCGCAAACCGTTTCCAGAGCGCCGGATGGTTATTCTCGCCCCGTTCTTCTTCGATCAGGTTTTCCAAAATTTCCTGGCGGACTAAGATCGCTCCATCCATGGCAGGCGTATTGAAATGTACTCCGCTGACATAAGTTGGAAACGCTAGCACATTCTGAAAATACTGAATTGCATAGGGTTTTAGATGCCCACGAGTAAGCTTCCCTTCTGTCCAGGCGATATAGAAGGGATGTTTCAGCAAATGCTTTTGGTCAGCGATCGCCTTGAGTTGTTCACGAATTGCCATACAGCCTCCATGGGTGGGTAAAGTACAGGAAAAAGTCTGAAACTCTTTTGAACGTTGAGGTCGGAATTTTTTGTCCTCAACAGTGCAGCCGGTTTGTAGCATTAAAGGCACCCCCCTAAATGGTTTGGATTATGTGAACAGTGAACGTTAAAGGAGTATCCAATCGCCATTGCTTACCTTTGTAAAAGAGAAGTTGATAAACGTGCAAATCGCCATAGCGGAACGATGCTTCAAACGATCTGGCACAGTTTTGACAAAATGGTCTCGCCCAACTGGAACACTGACCCAGTGTGTCTCTGCACCAATATCAATCCCAGCAGCATGAGGATGAATTTGGCTGATTTTAGGTTCCACTGGTTGCCGTGACATTTCTCCTCCTCTTGTTTGCAAAGGTGCTCTGACCTGGGACGGTTGCTGGAAAGTCTTCTAAACAGGATAGGAAATCCTTCACCAGTGCAATCACCACGAGTCCCAGAACCATGCTCCGAGTCAGGCACTTAGCACCATTGATGCTTCGGTCTTAACTGTCAGAACACAGTTTTAGGATAGGCAATTACCCCAGTTTCTTCCGTCAATCACGCAGCATTTTAGGCTGCGTTAGGTGCTCCGTAGGAGAATTGCACTAATCTATCCCCTGTTTGGTTGGACCGGAATACTTCACCCATTAGGACATGGGCGCGTACTGCTCGAAACATGCCAAAGCGACATAACCCTGATCCAAATGCCAAACGCATCAACAGGAACGTGGGCACTTCCCGCAATGATTTAATTAGCCCAATCACGCCAAACCGAATAATTCCCTCTGGACGCACTACTCCCTGCCAGATAGAGTCGAGCCACGAGGGTAAAGTTTCCACTGTCCAGTCAGCAGTGGTGACTTCACCCGCAACCAGTCCGGTTGCCTCCAGTAATTCTGCAAATCCTTCAATGCTGGAAAACGCGGGATGAGACCACTGATCGAGCAGTTGGCGCATCACTGGCTTTTCCCAGAAGTTTAGGGGTGTATGACGATTCCCATTCTGGGGCGTTGCACGAACGTCCCGCTGATTCCAGTCAGCAACCACCAAAATGCCACCCGGTTTCAGAGCGCGCAATAGCTCTCTGGCGAACTGGGCTTTATCGGGCATGTGCGGACCTGCCTCGATCGACCAGACTACATCAAAGCTGGCATCCGGGAAAGACAGTGCCAGCGCATCATCCACCTTGAACTGGGCACTCACCCCAGGTGGTGTCAATTCTTGGGCGCGTCTAACTTGCTGGGGACTGATGGTAATGCCAGTTACATGGAAGCCATACTCCTGTGCCAGAATGCGACTACTGCCACCAATACCACAGCCCACATCCAAAACAGTAGTACCGGAAGGCAGGCAATCTAGTCCGCCCCAACGTACCATTTCATGCACAAAGTCTTCTTTGGCTTTGAGAAAATCCTTTTTGCAAGGGGGAGCGCCATAGTGCCCCAGGTGGATGTGTTCGCCCCAGTAAAATTCCAGAATGCCGTCGTTCGTCCAATCATCATAGGAATTGGCGACAGAATCAGGAGATTGATAGCGACGGGCCGTGAGTAGATAGAGCGCAATTCCAACTATCAGGAGTACCAGTAGAATTCCTAGCGTAGCAATTGATATATTCATCTGGATGAAACCTCACTATTCAAGACTTTTGACTGCTGGACTACCTGTTTCTCCGTTACTTGCACAGTTGGGAACTGGGTTCGCTATTGTCTCAGCCGTTTGATGAAAGGATGAGATCGACACTAAACGGTCTGAGTCCGCATCCCACAGAAGAAATTGGGCACAGTCAAATAGATCTCCGATTCGCAGGGTCTTGACATCCGAGAGCAGGTGACTATTTTCACGATGACAAGCAGCAAGATGATAATTGGGAATTCTTTCGGAAAGATGGTGAATCGTGTGATAACCGATATCGGCGCTAAACCATCTGAGAATGGTGGGTAATTCTAAATAACTGCTGCCCTGAACTGCTCCTAAAATATAGTCCCAACCTGCTGTTTTGTGAGCATAAGCCCCCTCAAAAATATGCTGGACAAAAAAGACCCAGATGAAGATCGTTGCAGAACAACTGAGGGTGATCGAGTAAATACTCCAAAACAGTCCAACTCCCCACAGATGGCTCAGAAAAATCCAGCCGCCAATGACACAAATATTGTTCAACAGGAGATCCCAAAATTCAGCAACCGACTGCCAGTGTTTTGACTGATGGGTAGATAGGGTTTGCGCGAAGTTCTTCAACTCCGAACCCTGCCTCAGGGCAGTAAATACATGATGGATGAAATCATAGATTCCCATAATCAACATGAATCTGGGCTTGATGACCAGGTAGAAAAAACCACCTGGAATTCCTATTAATGGATGTCGTAGGACTTCGTACAGCCTTTGATTGAACGGATCGAGCTGAGAAAACTCCTCGGTGGATAAGAAATCTGCAACACCCCGATATCGCTCCCAGTCACCATTCGTTTTGTGATGGTAGGCATGATCCCTTGACCAGCCATATTGGGGAATCGCATTGATTACACCCAGTAGGAACCCAACGATTCGATTCGCCTGCTTTGACCGGAAGAGAGAATAGTGTCCACAATCATGCATCAAAGAAAAACAGCGCAGTGAAAAGAGAAACATCAGAGCCATGATTGGGGGGAGCAGCCATAGGGAAATTGTGGCTGCTTGTACAGCCACAATCCATAAAAGAACATAAGGGACAATGGTATTGAGAATTTGATACGTTGCTCGCAGGTTGCTGGTTTTGATGTATGGAGTCAACACAAAGTCAGATTTTTTGATCGTATCCGATGGTTTTAGTTGACGAGAAAATTCATATTTTACAAAGGGATGAACCGCTGTCGGGATCTGTCCAGAGCGATTCAGGTAGTGTTTGAGCATAATAGGTTTCAGTTCAGGAATACGTCGAGATGAAGGAATAGCTGAGCATCTCGTTCCAAAATGCTGCGCGAACGTCCATCAAAATTACTGCACAATCTCCTTCTGCAATGCACAAACGGCTGGCTGAAACTCCTCCCAGGTTTTACACACTTGCTCGTAACATTGGGGTGGGGTGATGGGCAGATTTTTCAGGTAAAAGAATGTCACCTGGTTAAATGATTCCAGTAGGAATACCAATTCAGTCGCCGGATTGTAAGTATCTACAGCTTCCAGAATATGAGCATTCATAAAATGATGGCGCAGAATCACCGTATCGGGAGCCGCTAACCAGGCGTTTAAAAAAGCAGCAAGACGAGATCGCTGGATAAAGTAGGTTTTGAAAGATTCCCCCGCAATCCCCACTGTGGGAGAATTAGTGCTGCAAATGAGGGCACCGCGTTCACCACCGAGATAGCCTGCCCAGGCGTTGTAGCCGAGTACTAGTAAATTTGTAGCAATAAAGTCTTGCTGCCAGTCCATCGGTTCAGGCACTTCACTCATGACATCCTCCGTGGGTAGGGGTTTCAAGCTGGAATTCTGACCAACGCTGCTGCATTTGCTGATAGCAGGCTGCTGGGGAGATGGCAAGATGCTGAAGCAAATTAATGTCTGCCCGTCCATTTTCGTTAATTAACAGCAGAATTTGTTGGGCAGGATCATAGGTTTGAACGGTATCGATCAGACGTTCAATTAAGGTTGCCGTTAAATTGAGAGTTTGCAAATAGGTCGAAATATCGGACAGGGGAACAAATCGGGCAGTGTACTCCACGACATCGCTACACCAATCCACAGACTCGGTGTTGATGATCGCCACATCACAGGCAACCATGCCCCGTCCCTGAGTGGTAAATCCTTGCCACGCGGCGTGTCCCAGGGGTAACAGATTTTCTCGAATGAATAGGTTTTGCCAGTAACCACAATAGCCTTGCCAGAGATCATTTCGCATTGGCTTCCTCCCGGATGATTTTTGCGGCTTCTACCATGTTTTTCAGCGATGGAATCACTTCCTCCCAGCGGCGTGTTTTTAATCCGCAATCAGGGTTGACCCAAATCTGTTCGATCGGTAGATTGGCAATCCCAGTTTTTAGCTGTTGAACCATCAACTCAGTACTAGGAATCGCTGGACTATGGACATCGTAAACGCCGTTACCGACTTGATGTTGGTAGCCTGCATCCGTAATTTCAAATAGGGTCTCATTGTTGCTGCGGCTATTCTCGATCGACAACACATCCGCATCCAGACGCTCAATGTGCTGAATAATGTCGCCAAACTCGGAGTAGCACATGTGGGTGTGAATTTGAGTTTCGGGCTTGGCAACTCCTGCCGCCAAACGGAACGCATCAACCGCCCAAGACAGATACTCATTCCAGCGTTCTGGCTTCAGGGGCAATCCCTCCCGCAGAGCGGGTTCATCAATTTGCACCATTTTCGCTCCAGTCGCTTCTAAATCTGCGACTTCATCTCGCAGGGCGAAGGCAATCTGCATTGCCTGTTCACTGCGAGGAATATCCGTGCGGGTAAACGACCAGTTGATCATTGTCACGGGCCCAGTCAGCATCCCCTTCATAATTTTATCGGTGAGGGATTGCGCCACCTTGAACTCTCGAATAGTCATAGGTTGGGTTCGGACAACATCTCCGTAAATAATCGGTGGACGCACACAGCGACTGCCATAGCTTTGCACCCAACCGTGTTCGGTAAAGGCAAATCCAGAGAGCTGTTGTCCAAAGAATTCCACCATGTCAGTGCGTTCAAACTCGCCATGCACCAACACATCTAGCCCAGCTTCCTCTTGAATTTGAATGCACTTGGCAATCTCTGCATCGATCGCCGCTTCGTATTCGGCTTGAGTGATTTCACCCCGTTTTAGCTTGACTCGTAGTTGCCGTACCTCTGAGGTTTGTGGAAATGAGCCAATGGTTGTTGTCGGAAAGGGCGGCAGCGTTGGCTGGAGTTTTTTGCGTTGCTCATAGGGCATAGCGCGCTCCAAATGATTGACAGTCAGGTTGCGGAGCCGATCTTGTACTGCTGAATTTACAGGGCTGAACTGCTCAAAGGTTTTCCATTGAGTTTGCACTACTGCTAATTGATCACCCGGATCATTTCCATCAAGCGTCTGTGCCAAGATCACCACCTCATCCAGTTTCTGTTCCGCAAAACTCAACACATTTCGCAAGGGTTCTGGCAGTTTTGTTTCTCGCGTCGCATCATAGGGAACAAATTGCAGGGATGATGAAGGATGCAATCGAATATTTGGCGTGATGCTATGAATGGTTTCTAGCGTTGATAACACTGATCTAGGACGAATTTTCCAGATATTGCGCGCATCCACAATCCCCACACCCAACTGTTTATCGGCTGGAAATCCATGTTGTTGCAATAAGTCGAGACTGCGTCCACGGGTGAAGTCTAAACTGATGCCAGCGACAGGCAATTCCATCACCCAGGGATACGTGGTTCCCAGATCGTCAAAATAGGTGACGAGATGAATGGGTACACCGATTTGAGCAAGCTGGGTGTAAGTGGTTGCGATCGCCTCTTTCAGATCCGCTGCATTGCTTGTGACGAGAATCGGTTCATGCACCTGCACTTCAGTGATGCCCAGTGCTTTCAGTCGAGAGAGCAAATCACTATAAAGCGGTAATAGTTTTTCGAGATGGGTTGTCAGATCACCTTCCAAACGGCTTAAACGCAATAGGGTGACGGGGCTGAGGATGATTGGCACGGCTCGCTCACCGAGAAAGTCTTTTGCTCGCTGCACCCTTGTCAAAAAGTCTGCAAAGTTTGCCTCCGGCTTTGCATCAGCCGCAATTTCGGGCACCAGATAGTGATAGTTGGTATCAAACCATTTAGTCATTTCTAGGGCAGGACTGCCATCCTTGCCGCGTGCCATTGCAAAATATTGATCGAGTCCCGACAGATGACGAAAGCGATCGGGAATTAGCCCCAAACGAACACTCCAATCCAGTACATGGTCATAAAGGGTGGTGTCACCGATGCCAATGCGATTGATCCCGGCTTCGAGTTGCGTCTTCCAGTTCGCCAATTCAACCTCTCGAACCGTTTGAAGCAAGGTTTCTGCATCAGATTTATGGCTCCAAAAGGCTTCTAATGCCTTTTTAACCTCACGATTTCTACCAATGCGGGGATACCCCAGCGTTGCAGTTGGAATAGTCATAGCTGTAGCGTTCTAAATTTTGTGGATAAGCATAGAAGATTAGCTGTTCCCGATTTGGAAACAGCCCATAACCAGACGTAGCGAGGACATTAGCTACAACTGCCAAATGCAACATCAGCCACCTTTGATCAGGTAGCCTTGCTAAATGTCAATCGCGCGTTCAATTCAAATCGTCAACTCAGAAGGCTACAACCTTAAAATTCCAACAAAAAACCAATCGCAAAATCCTGAAGTTTTCATCATCCGTACCTCGCAGATGTTTATGTAACGGGTTTACCAATCGGCGGGCATTCTGACTCAGAGAGTTGCGCCTCTCCTTACAGCTGCGGGACAGCGGCAGATTTACACTGCACTTTCCCCCTTGCGTCTGATGGCTGCTCCCCATCAAAACCGAATAGGTAACTGAACAATAACACAATAAGGCTATTGTGACACATTCTGAATTTCAGGTTTAGCTAAATCAGCGAAACACTCATAGCAGTGTGCCTCAGTACCGCATAGGAATAGATCAACCGCAGGATTGGTATCGCTTGTGAAGAACAGCTTCAGTTTTTCACCCACTTCCTATATAATGAGAATGATTATCATTTTTACAGATAGCTTGCTGCTAGAACAGTATGTCGCCCGTCTCCCAACCCTTGCCTGCCTCCCTTGAGCGGATTGTCCAGCGGTTCCAACAGATTTCGGAACCGAAGCGGCGCTATGAGTACTTGCTTTGCTTTGCCAAGCGCCTGCCGCCATTTCCCGATGAGCAAAAGGTGACAGACCATAAAGTTTCTGGCTGTGTGTCTCAGGTGTATGTGACTGCCAGTTTGCAGCAGGGCAAGGTGATCTTTCAGGGAGATTCCGACTCTCAACTAACTAAGGGATTAGTGGGGCTGTTGGTTGAAGGATTGAACGGGTTGGCCCCCGCAGAAATTATCCAGTTAACACCTGATTTCATTCAGAAAACCGGGCTGGATATCAGCCTAACTCCGTCTCGTGCCAATGGTTTTTACAACATCTTTCAAACCATGCAACGGAAAGCGCTGGTCTATCATCTGGCTGCGACTTACTTGCGAACTTAAGGAGTCATTATGTCCAATTCGGTGATGCAAGTTTGTCCAGAATCGGTGAATGCCCCTGAGCGTGTCATGCCCGTTACCATCATCACAGGCTTTTTGGGCAGCGGCAAAACCACGCTGCTCAATCATATTCTGAACAATCGCCACGGGTTAAAGATTGCTGTGATTGTGAATGAGTTTGGTGACATTGATATCGATTCACAACTGTTAGTTTCCGTGGATGAAAACATGGTGCAACTGGGCAATGGCTGTATTTGCTGCACCATTAATCAAAGCTTGGTTGATACCGTGTATGAAATGGTCGATCGCCATGACTCAGTTGATTACATTGTGGTTGAAACGACTGGAATTGCTGATCCTTTGCCGATCATGTTGAGCTTTGTCAGTACGGAGTTGCGGGATGTCACGCGACTGGATTCAGTGCTGACAGTTGTGGATGCTGAATCCTTTACCTCCACTCATTACGAGAGTGAAGCCGCACTCAACCAACTCATCTTTGGGGACATTATTCTGTTGAATAAGACCGATCTGGTTTCTCCTCAAGTTGTGGATGGGTTGGAAGATTATATTCGCTCGATCAAACCAAGCGCTCGCATCATCTCGACCCAATATGGGGAAGTGCCACTGCCGTTAATTTTGGATATTGGATTTAATGACTCCAGCACCTACCTTAACTCATCTAAATTAAGTCATCTTCATGACTATGAGCATTCTCACCACCTGGAAAATGATGGGTTTGTAGCGGTTTCCTTTGAAAGCGAATCGCTTCCAGAGCAACTGCGCCAGTGCCCCTTCGACTTACCCAAATTCCAAAACTTTCTGGATCATCTGTCTCCTGATGTTTACCGCGCCAAGGGAATTGTCTGGTTCCAGGGCAGCCAACTGCGCCATATTTTGCAACTGAGTGGTAAGCGATGTGATATGAAAAGCGTTCATGCAACGTCTCTGAAAGAGAATCGATCGCAGTCACCAAAACGTAATCAATTAGTATTCATCGGACGTAATTTGGATGCTGAACGAATCAAAAGGCAATTGATTGAATGTCTTGCTACTTAACTTGAGGAATTAGTATGACCGACACAGCAATGCTTCCCAACTCAACCACTCTGGACATTCCTAAACGTGGAATGCCTGTCACGATTATCACGGGATTTCTCGGCAGTGGTAAAACCACATTACTCAACCACATTTTAAACAATCGCCAGGATCTAAAAGTTGCGATCTTGGTGAATGAGTTTGGTGATATTAACATCGACAGTCAGTTACTCGTGTCGATGGATGAAGACATGGTGGAACTGAGTAATGGCTGTATTTGCTGCACCATCAATGATGGCTTGGTGGATGCGGTGTATAACGTACTGGAGCGGAACGATCAGGTCGATTACATGGTGATTGAAACGACGGGTGTTGCCGATCCACTGCCGATTATTTTGACCTTTCTGGGTACAGAATTGCGCGACCTGACCCGGTTAGATTCGATCGTTACCGTTGTCGATTCTGAGGCGTTTACTCCCGATCATTTCGACAGCGAAGCGGCATTCAAGCAGATTGCCTATGGAGATGTCACGATTTTGAATAAAACCGATCTGGCAACTCCAGACCAGGTCCAAAACCTGGAAGCTTATATTAGTACCGTCAAAGAAGGTGCCAGAATCCTGCATAGTCAACACGGTCAGGTGCCGCTACCGCTGATTCTAGATGTGTATTACAACAACCCGGATACTTACGCGGACTTGGTGCGGGACGAAATCGAGCAAACTGAGCGAGAACACCATGACCATGACCGTGAGCATGATCATCACCATGATCACGCCCATGAGCATGACCACTATCACCATGCCCATGAGCATCACCATCATCACTCTGCTCACCTCGATAACGATGGGTTTGTGTCCGTTGCCTTTGAGAGCGATCGCCCCTTCGATGTGAAAAAGTTTGAAACCTTCCTGCACGAGCAGTTACCCAAAGAGGTATTTCGAGCCAAAGGCATCCTCTGGTTTGCAGAAAGTGATCTCCGCAATGTCTTTCAACTGAGTGGCCTCCGGTTTGACCTGCAAGGAGAAGAATGGCGAACTCCACCGAAAACCCAGATGGTTTTGATCGGGCGCAACTTAAATGCAGATGAACTGCAACAACAGTTAACCGCCTGCCTTGCCTGATCCCAAGTCTTTCAGCAGTGCAGTTATCTGCTGAAGGGAGGGGTACTGCATGCCTTACCCCTCATCCTGACGACTGATGTTCCTAACCCAATTCCACTCATGACACTATCCTTTTCTCCTGACGATATCCGTAAGCAATCAGTGATTACAGAATCAAAGCCAGTCGTTTCTGAAGCAGAGATGCAGCAAGCGGTTCGCACACTCCTGTTGGGTATGGGTGAAGACCCCGATCGCGAAGGGTTGCGCGACACTCCCAAACGAGTGGTTAAAGCGCTCAAATTCCTCACCTCCGGCTATCACCAATCCCTGGATGAATTGCTCAATGGAGCCGTATTCCACGAGGATGCCAATGAAATGGTATTGGTACGAGACATTGACCTGTTTAGCTCCTGCGAACACCACATTCTGCCCATTTTGGGACGTGCCCACGTCGCTTATATTCCCAATGGCAAAGTCATTGGCTTATCTAAGATTGCCCGTATTTGCGAAATGTATGCCCGTCGTCTGCAAGTCCAGGAACGCCTGACGCAACAGATCGCCGATGCCCTGCAAGGCTTACTCAAACCTCAAGGGGTTGCTGTTGTGGTGGAAGCGACCCATATGTGTATGGTGATGCGGGGTGTGCAAAAACCTGGTTCCTGGACGGTAACTAGCTCCATGCAGGGTGTGTTTGCTGACGATGCCAGGACCCGTCAGGAATTTATGGAATTGATTCGTCATCGTCCATCGTTTCATTAAGTCGTAAATGGGGGAGTAGGGAGTGGGGAATGGGGAATGGGGTTAAATACCTTGATTCCTGCAACTCCCTACTCCCTACTCCCTACTCCCTACTCCCTACTCCCTACTCCCTACTCCCTACTCCCTACCCCTACTCCCTACTCCCTACTCCCTACTCCCTACTCCTACCCCTACTCACGCATCTGTTTCTGGTAATACGCAATCATATGGTCTTCTAAGCAGCACCCTTTAATGGTTTGCGCGATCGCCTCTTGATCCAGTGCTTCACCAACTACCTCAATGCCGCTAAACCGATCGGGTCTGCCATTGCACCAAAGCGGCAAATTCAGTTCAAGATGAGTTGTCTCAGCAGGTCCTGCCACAAAGTCAAAATAGAGCGATCGCCCATCGGCAATATCAAAAATACCTTTGGCGCGTTGAACGGTGCCATACGCCCCATGCGTTAGTTCATACCAAAACGTATTCAGACTTGCGAGATCAAGCACCTGTCCTGACAGCACAGAACGCCAGAGATGGGGCTGTGATGGTGCCAAACCCGGCTCAATACCCGTTACCACAACGTCTGCCCAGCCATGCCATTCTGTGTGTCGAGTTCCTGGCGGCAACACCGCCACTCGCTGGCAGTCTGCCATCTGGTCAGGCAAAATCAGAGAGGTGAGATCAATCTGAAACCCCAATTCAACGTAGACAGCAGAACCGACAAGCGGGTGTGCTAAAAAATCAGTCAACTGCTCGACGGGTAGCACGGTGAGTCCCGCAACCTCCGTTGCCAGGTAGGTTGTGTCGATTGGAGTATTTTCCGCTCCCAGATTCAGATAGACGGCTGTCTCAGCAGCAGAATTGACTTGTTGCCGTATCCAGGTCGTCTTTCCCACGCCGGGTGGACCAGATACTAAAGTGATGTTGAGAGATGGCATTAGAGCTTCTAACAGTCTTGCAGTTCAGGGGTTTGGTTGAGAATTTGATTTCGAATAGACGTAAAGTTGCGGTAGGCATCAGAATTCAGGCGATCGCGCCGAAAGGCAGCCAGGTTGTGACAATTCTGGAATGCCAGCTTTACATTAAAGTGGCGCTCTACCGCCCTCCGAATCGCATCACCACCAACCATGCGAAGTAATTGTCCTCTCGCCTGTTCGCTGGGTGGCGCGACCGCATAGTTCGCCCACTCCTCGCCATCCTGGTGGAGACTATAGGACAGCTTCTCGACGATATTCCAGGCATAGGGCAAAGATTGCCGGATGGTTTCGACAAAGGCTGGCTCATCCACATCGCCTGCTGCGGCCTGTTGAATCAGGACTTCACTGACGTTCAGAGACATTTTTTCTCCTGATGATTTATTTACTGCAAACCATCGTCCTATGATACAACTAAAATGATAATCATTCTCATAAATTGGCCGTTGACTCATGCCGGATGCCCTATTCGCGCTACCAGCCTCCATTGACCTGGCGATCGTCGGAGCAGGTCCCCATGCCCTGACACTGGTGACTCACCTATTGCAAAAGAAAAAATCGATGCGCGGGCGGTTTCTCGTCTTCGATCCCAGGGGCACCTGGATGAGCCAGTGGAATCATCAATTTGCTGCCTTTGAGATTTCTCATCTGCGATCGCCTGCCGTCCATCAACCCGATCCTGACCCTCATGCGCTTCGTACTTTCGCCGAGGCTCGACCTGATGAACTGTTTCCCCCCTATGATTTGCCTGGAACTCGCCTGTTTCAGGACTTTTGCCAGGACGTAATCCGTCGCTGGCAGCTACAGACTTGTGTGTACCCGGCTCAAGTGACACGAATGATGCCATTCAGCCATCATCGGCGTTCCCGGTTTTGTTTGGAGTTATCCAACGGTCAAACACTGATTGCCCGGAGAGTGGTGATGGCAAATGGGGGTAGCATCCCGCAGGTGCCGGAGTGGGTTGAGCAGGTTGTAACTCCGTATCCAAACGATCGCCTCTTGCATTCGGGACGGGTTGATTTGCGAGGGCTACAACTCCAAGGAGAACGAGTGCTGATCATCGGCGGCGGATTAACCAGCGGCCATTTAGCCATTGGTGCGATCGCGCGTGGCGCACAGGTTTTTCTCATGGCCAGAAGAAGGGTGTACGAAAAACTGTTTGATGCTGACCCTGGTTGGCTGGGACCAAAGTATCTCAAGGACTTCTGGGCAGAACCGGATTGGAGCACTCGCTGGCAAATGATCCAGCAGGCAAGAAACGGAGGGTCGATGACTCCTGCAATCCTGACGCAATTACGCCGATTGCAACGGGATGGGAAGATTGTGTTCTATGAGCAGTGCCAGGTGCGTGGAGCGAGATGGAGCGGAGAACACTGGCAGGTTTGTTGTAATAATTCAGCGGTGCATGAGTGTCTTCATAATCAAAAAATCGATCGCATCTGGCTGGCGACGGGTAGCCAGTTGAATGCAACAAAGCACCCGCTGTTGAAAGACGTTTTAGATACTTACCCAATTGAAGTTGTGAAGGGGTTGCCTGTGGTGGATGAGTATCTGCGCTGGCAACGCTGCGAATTATTTATCATGGGTGGTTTGGCTGCATTGCAAGTTGGCCCAACGGCGCGAAATTTATCAGGGGCAAGAGCTGTGAGCGATCGCATTGTTCCCGCTCTAACAAAATCTAGCTTAGCGTTAAGCTAAGAATTGGGCTGCTCGATTGCGGTCCTGATCCTGAAGAACCTAATACCCTTGTTTACTTCGAGACTCTACGGATGGATGACCCATGACCCAATCGATTCCTGCCAAGCCGAAAGCCGCACCCAATGAAGGGAATCGCCATCAACGCCTAATGGAGTTGATGGAAGCAGTTGGTCTATGAAGTCTGTATGCTTCAGGAATTTTAGCAGGTGTTGGGTGAGGGATCCCCACCATAGAATTTTTCAGCGTGATCGCTGGCTTTTGCCCATCACCGGTTGAGTCATAAAACTCAAAATCATTGTCTACTTTGGTGACACAATTGCAGCGGATTGGATTGAGGGCAGGACAATGATAGATAGCACTGCCTGTTTTGCTCCATGATCAAGACTCAACCCATCCTCTACACGACGGGGGGCACCGTGCAGGCCGGAGGGGGAACGTACCTCTCTCGCAAAGCCGATGTCGAACTGCTGCAAGCCTGTCAGCAAGGCATTTTCGCCTATGTCCTCACCTCCCGCCAGATTGGCAAATCCAGCCTGATGACCCGCACGGCAGAGCAATTGCGATCGCAGGGCATCCAGGCCATTGTGATTGATCTGCAGGCGATCGGCGTCAATGTCACTGCTGAGCAATGGTATCTGGGCCTGCTGGTGACGATCGAAGACCAGGTGATGCTGGATACGGATGTGATCAGCTGGTGGAAGAGTAATCAGGACATCGGATTGACCCAGCGATTCACCTGCTTTTTTGAGCAGGTTCTGTTGCAGGAGATTGCAGGCCAGATCGTGATTCTAGTGGACGAAATTGATACCGTTTTGAGTCTGAATTTTACCGATGATTTCTTTGTCGCCATTCGCTACTTTCATGTCAATCGTGCTCAAAATCCAGTTTTCGATCGCCTCTCCTTCGTGCTTCTCGGTGTTGCTACCCCTGGGGACCTGATTCGCGATCCCCAGCGCACCCCCTTTAATATTGGTCAACGCATTCACCTGACGGATTTCACCCTGGAAGAAGCCCGTCCTTTAGCAGCGGGCTTCCAATGGCCGGATGCTGAAGCAGAGCAGGTCCTGAGCTGGATTCTGGATTGGACCGGCGGCCATCCTTACCTGACCCAGCGGCTCTGCGGGGTGCTGGCCGGAAGACAACACACCCATTGGTCAAAACTAGAGATTGACAGGGTTGTGGCCGACTCCTTTTTTGGTAGCAAGAGCCGGGAAGACAACAACCTACAGTTTGTGCGAGATATGTTGACCCATCGTGCGCCAGATGTTGAAGCCATATTGACCACCTATCGAGAGGTGTGGCGAGGCAGGCCAGTGGAAGATGAGGAGCAGTCGATCGTGAAGTCCCACCTGAAGTTATCGGGAGTGGTCAAGCGAGAGGGGCCAACCCTGAAAATGCGGAATCGCATTTATCGTCAGGTCTTCGATAACGCCTGGATTCAGGAGCACCTGCCAGAAACCTGGTGGCAGCGGCTGAAACCGGCCATGCCATTACTGGTGACGATGCTGGTGGCAACCCTGGGCATGGCCGGAGTCACCACCTATGCGTTACACCAGCGCAACCTGGCAGAACAGCGATCGCAGATCAACCAGGTTCAACGGCTGTCAGCGTTGCTGCAGGCAGACCGACAGCAAGGACTGTTCTCGCCCACGACCATTCTGCTGGCGATCGAAGTGCTGCCACGTCTGTCTCAATTGGACTTAGCAACTGGGGATGCTGAGGATGTTTTGCGAGCGGCCCTGTTGGTGACACCGCGATCGGTTGGGTCCCCTGTAATCCATCGGGATGAGGTCGAGGCAGTTGCCTTTAGCCCCGACGGTCAGTATATAGCCACAGCGAGTGATGACAGGACGGCGCGGGTCAGTGAAGCCCTGACGGGTAAAGAGGTGGCGCGGATTACCCATCAGGATGTGGTGTTTGCCGTTGTCTTCAGTCCCGATGGTCGCTATGTCGCCACCGCCAGTCGGGACAAAACGGCCCGCATTAGCGAGACCCTGACGGGTAAAGAGGTGGCGCGGATTACCCATCAGGATGTGGTGTTTGCCGTTGTCTTCAGTCCCGATGGTCGCTATGTCGCCACCGCCAGTGCCGATGGCACTGCTCGCATCAGTGAGACCAAAACCGGCAAACTGGTGGCGCGCGTAATCCACCCCAATGCAGTGACCAGAGCCGTCTTCAGTCCGGATGGCTGTTATCTGGCTACGGTGGGGGAAGGCAAGACGGCCCGCATCAGTGAGGTCGCCACCGGCAAGCTGATCGCTCAGGTTGTCCATCAGGATGTGATTGTTGCTGTTGCCTTCAGTCCGGATAGCCGCTATGTGGCTACGGCTAGTTTTGACAAAACGGCCCGCATCAGTGAGGTCCTGACGGGTAAAGAAATTGCTCCAATTGTCCATCAAGATTGGGTCTATGGGGTCGCCTTCAGTCTCGATGGTCGTTATCTGGCCACCACCAGTGAAGACAAAACGGCCCGCATCAGTGAGACACTGACGGGCAAACAGATCGCTCAGATTGTCCATCAGGATTGGGTCTATGGGGTCGCTTTCAGTCCCAATGGTCCTTATCTGGCCACTGCGGGTGGCGATCGCACCACCCGGATCAGTGAGATCAAAACCGGCAAGCAGGTGGCTCGGATTGTGCATCAAAGCCGGATCTACGGGGTTGCCTTCAGTCCCGATGGCAAATATCTCGCCACTGCGGGTGAAGACAAAACCGCCCGTGTGAGTGAGACTCATCCAGGCAGAGCAGTGGTCCGCATTGACCATCAAAATCGAGTCTATGCGATCGCCTTCAGTCCCGATGGCCGCTATGTGGCTACCGCCAGTCGGGACAAGACCGTCCGCATCAGTGACACCCAGACCGGTAAAGAGATGGCTCGGATTGTTCACCAGGATGCAGTCACAGCCGTTGTCTTTAGCCCTGATGGCCGCTATGTCGCCACTGCTGCTGATATTAGCGATCGGACGGCCCGCATCAGTGACGCCCAGACCGGTAAAGAGATGGCTCGGATTGTTCATCAGGATGCAGTCACATCTGTCGCGTTCAGCCCGGATGGCCGCTATGTGGCTACGGCCAGTTGGGACAAGACGGCCCGCATCAGTGACGCCCAGACTGGTAAAGAGATGGCTCGGATTGTCCATCGGGATGTTGTCTATCGGGTTGCCTTCAGCCCGGATGGGCGGTATATGGCTACCGCTAGTCGAGACAAGACCGCCCGCATCAGTGAGACCCAGACCGGTCGGGAGGTGGCGCGTATTACCCATCAGGATGCCATCTATCGGGTTGCCTTCAGCCCGGATGGGCGGTATGTAGCTACGGCCAGTCGGGACAAGACCGCCCGCATCAGTGAGACCCAGACCGGTCGGAAGGTGGTGCGTATTGCCCATGCAGGCTCGATTATTGCGGTGATCTTCAGTCCCGACGGTCGGTATGTGGCTACAGCTAGTTTTGACAACACAGCCCGCATTAGCGACGCCCTGACGGGTAAAGAAGTGGCTCGCATTACCCATCAGGATATCGTCTATAGGGTCGTCTTCAGTTCCGACAGTCGGTATGTGGCTACGGCTAGTTTTGACAACACAGCCCGCATCAGCGACACCAAAACTGGCAAGCAGGTCGCTCGCATTGCCCATCAGGATCTCGTCTATGGGGTTGTCTTCAGTCCTGATGGCCGTTATCTGGCCACCGCCAGCAAGGATGGCACGGCTCAGATCTCGTTGACCCAGACTAGGGATCTGATTGCGGCAGCCTGCCGCCTGCTGACCAACAATCTGAGCCGATCGGAGTGGCGTGAGTATTTTGGGGATGAACCTTATCGCCCAACTTGCCCCGGCTTGCCGTCTGCAGAAGATACTAAGTGAACGACCCGACGCTGTCTGTGAACAAGGTTACCCTGTATGCATCATCCCCTCCTGGGGACAGAAACTATTAGAGGCCAGCTTCGGTGATTGCCTGAAGCAGCGCCTGCGTCAGCCCTAAGGTTTCTGCCTCACAGGTTAAGTAGCCAAAATCAAGGGTTTGACTTTGTACTTTCAGGATGCCCAAGACATCCCGCCATTGCTTTTCTGACTGACTTTGGGTTCCCCATTGCAATTTGCTGAGGATGATATCTTCGGGGGAAGCCAAATACAGGGTTCCCCGGTTGGGAATTTCGATCGCCCAACGACGGCTAAATTGTGCTTGCTCAAAGCTATTGGTGCCAGCTAGCATCAGGTCAGCACGGGCAATGGTTTCCCGATGGGTAATCCCCAGAGTTTGCAATTGTCCAGAATGGAGATCCTCCACACCAGGAACATAGAATCCTTCATTTTCCAGAGATTGAACCAGTTCATCTAGTCGATCTAGAGAGAGGGAAATCACCATATCTAGATCACGGGTGGTTCTGGGTTCACCATAGGTTGCAGCCGCAACACCTCCAGTGATGTAGTGGGGAATGTCTAGATCGGCAAAAATGGTTTGGAGTTGGATGGCCAAAGCGATCGAGTCTTGAATCCAGGTCATTTCAGTGCCACTGGGGATGAATTCTGGTGGGCAATCATTACCGAGAAACGCTTTAGCGATCGCTTGCGCCAGGGCTGATTCTGAAAGAAAGGGATGGGTTTGGCGCAGCCCCGCTAAGCAAAGCTGTCTGGCTCCCTGGGTCAGGACGGCACTCATCTGGAGGCGATCGGGATTGGATCTCTGCCGCAAAAGGGCAAATTCAAACACATCCGTCTCAATGCTGGTGCTAGCAGCCTGAGGACGATAGCCCAGCTTTACAGAGGATCTGTTTGTTTTGTCTATGATTTGCAGTGGGGTCATCATACGCATCTTGGTCTGGTTGTACAGACTTCATCCTTCTTGCTACTTTTCATGGATTTGGGGTTACCCCCTCATTCCGCCTTGGAATATGAAGTCTGTATGCTTCAGGAATTTTAGCAGGTGTTGGGTGAGGGATCCCCACCATAGAATTTTTCAGCGTGATCGCTGGCTTTTGCCCATCACCGGTTGAGTCATAAAACTCAAAATCATTGTCTACTTTGGTGACACAATTGCAGCGGATTGGATTGAGGGCAGGACAATGATAGATAGCACTGCCTGTTTTGCTCCATGATCAAGACTCAACCCATCCTCTACACGACGGGGGGCACCGTGCAGGCCGGAGGGGGAACGTACCTCTCTCGCAAAGCCGATGTCGAACTGCTGCAAGCCTGTCAGCAAGGCATTTTCGCCTATGTCCTCACCTCCCGCCAGATTGGCAAATCCAGCCTGATGACCCGCACGGCAGAGCAATTGCGATCGCAGGGCATCCAGGCCATTGTGATTGATCTGCAGGCGATCGGGGTGAATGTCACTGCTGAGCAATGGTATCTGGGGCTGCTGGTCGCGATCGAGGAACAGGTGATGCTGGAGACGGATGTCATCCATTGGTGGAAACAGAACCAGGACATCGGCTTCACTCAACGATTGACTAGCTTCTTTGAGCAGATTCTGTTGCAAGAGATTGCAGGCCAGATCGTGATTCTAGTGGATGAAATTGACACGGTATTGAGTCTGAATTTTACGGATGATTTCTTTGTGGCCATTCGCTATTTTCATGCCAGCCGAGCCAGTCAACCTGAGTTCAAGCGGTTATCCTTTGCCCTGTTTGGTGTGGCAACTCCCAGTGATCTCATTCGCGATCCCCAGCGCACTCCGTTCAATATTGGTCAGCGGATTGAATTAACCGATTTCACCTTTGAGGAAGCCTGTCCTCTGGCAAAAGGGCTAAAATTGCCCGCAGCAGAATCAGAACAGGTATTGCGCTGGGTGCTTGACTGGACCGGAGGCCATCCCTACCTGACCCAGCGGTTATGCGCTGCTCTGGTCGATCGTCGCCAGGAGCACTGGTCAAAATCTGAGGTCAGGCGAGTGGTGCAAGAGACATTCCTGGGCAACATGAGCTGTCAAGACAATAATCTCCAGTTTGTGCGGGATATGTTGACGCGACGGGTAATTGATTGTGAAAGTGTGTTGACCACTTATCGAGACATCTGGCGGCAGCGGGTGGTAGTCGATGAGGAGCAGTCGATCGTGAAGTCCCACCTGAAGTTGTCGGGGGTGGTCAAGCGTGAAGGATTCATCCTGAAAGTTCGCAATCAGATTTACCATCAGGTCTTTAATGCCGCCTGGGTGCGGGAGCATTTACCAGAGACCTGGTGGCAGCGGCTGAAACCGGCCATGCCCCTGATTGCCAGTCTGTTTGTCTTTTCCTTGGGCATGACAGGCGTGAGTCTCTATGCCTTTAATCAGCGTAACCAGGTGCGATATCAGTATCGAGTTACCCAGGGTTTGCAACTGTCCTCCCTGGCTCAGGTGCTGCAAAATCAACAGTCTGATATCCGCAGTCTGCTGTTGGCGATCGAGGCATCCCGACGACTCCAGAATTTAGGCTTAAATCCGCAAGAAGCCAGCACAGTTTTGCAAACTGGTTTGCTCCAAATGCCCCGCATCAAAGGTCAGCCGATCGTGCATGCTCAGGCTGTCAACGCTGTGGCTTTCAGTCCGGATGGCAAATATTTGGTGACGGCCAGTGACGACCATACCGCTCGGTTGATTGAGTTTGCCAGCAACAAGACCATGATGACGGTTACCCATAATGGGCCAGTGTTGGCGATCGCCTTCAGTCCCGATGGCAAGTATTTGGCTACGGCCAGTCAGGACCATACGGCTCGTCTGATTGACCTGAGCCGCAATCAGACGGTGCTGACGATTACCCATAATGGGCCAGTGCTGGCGATCGCCTTCAGTCCCGATGGGCAATACCTAGCCACAGCCAGCCAGGATCAGACGGCTCGTTTGATGGCAATCGGGACAACCCAACCTCGATTGATTCTGACTCACAGAGGTGTGGTCAATTCGGTTGCTTTCAGCCCCAATAGTCGGTATCTGGCGACCGGAAGTGACGACCAAACGGCTCGTCTCCTGGACATAACAACAGGCAAAACGGTCACTTCGATTGCCCATGCTAAAAGGGTCAACTCAGTTGTGTTTAGCCCTGACAGCAAAATCCTGGCGACGGCCAGTTGGGATACTAAAGTCCGCTTAATTGATACCAGGACGGGCAAAACTCTGACTGCCATTGCCCATCAAGGGACGGTAAAAACCATCGCTTTCAGCCCTGATGGCAAAACTCTGGCGACAGCCAGTTGGGATACCACAGTGCGACTGGTCAAGATTGCTACAGGTAAAATTCTGTTTTCAACAACCCATGACGGTCGAGCTCATTCCGTAGCCTTTAGCCCAAACGGTCGCTATCTGGCAACAGCCAGTTGGGATGCCACAGCCCGTCTGATTGATCCAACAACCGGTAAAATCCTGGCTATTATTCCCCATGCTGGAACGGTTTTTTCGGTCGCCTTCAGTCCGGATAGTCGCTATCTGGCGACGGCCAGTTATGACCATACAGCTCGTACAGTGGAAACAACTCTTAGCAACGTTCTAATTCCCGTCCTTCACGTCGGAAAAGTTAGACAGGTCGCCTTTAGTCCCGACAGCAGATATCTGGCGACAGCCAGTTGGGACAATACAGCGCGACTGAGCGAAGTTGCGACGGGCAGAACCCTGATCACGATCGCTCATCAGGGGACAGTTAGATGGGTAACCTTTAGCCCCAATGGGAAGTACCTTGCCACCGCCAGTTATGACCACAAAGCCCGACTCCTTGAGGCTCTAACGGGTAAGGTCTTAATGACGATCACCCATCAAGAACGACTGAATCAAGTGGTTTTTAGTCCCAATGGGAAGTACCTCGCCACCGCGAGTTTTGACCATACGGCTCGACTGGTGGAAATTGCAACGGGCAAAACGCTCATGACCATTACTCATCCCGATCGGGTGTATAGTGTTGTTTTCAGCCCAGATAGTCGCTATTTGGCGACAGCCAGTTATGATCACAGGGCTCGACTGGTGGAAATTGCAACGGGTAAAGTCCTGGTCTCTATTTCCCATGCCGATGCAGTTTGGGCAGTGGCTTTCAGCCCTGATAGCAAATATCTGGCAACGGGGAGTTATGACAACACCTCGCAGCTCGTCGAGGTGCCAACAGGCAAGAAAATAGCCTCCATAATCCATTCTGGCCCTATCCTGACAGTGGCTTTCAGTCTGGATGGGAAGTATCTGGCGACAGCCAGTTATGACAATACGGCCCAAGTGATTGAAGTGCCAACAGGCAAGCATCTGATGACCGTGCTCCATGAAAGACGAGTCACTACTGTGACCTTTAGCCCGGATGGGAAGTATCTGGTCACTGGTAGTAATGACAATACAGCCCGTCTAATTGAGATCAGGACAGGCAAGCTGCTGGCCCAGATTCCCCATACGGGGGCCGTGAATATCGTCCGGTTCAGTCCCGATGGCAGGTATCTGGCAACTGGCAGTAATGACAATACGGCCCGTCTCTCCCTAATCAGCACGATCGTCAATTCCCAGGCATTGATCGCTGAAGCCTGTCAGCGGCTTCCCCGGAACCTGACCCGTGCCGAATGGCGCGAATATTTCGGAGATGAGCCTTACCAGCAAACCTGCCCTAATTTGCTGGCCGAACCCTCACAGAAATGAGCCTATTTTCTCAGGCTTCGATCGTCGTTAAGCGATTCTCAAAGTACCGGGCATAGAGCTGACAGCGGGGTTTGATCGTGCTGCCTTCCCGTGAGGTAATCAATCCCGCTCCCCGCAGGCGGAAATACACATCATCATCCTTGCAGGTCTGGGTTTGAATCACCTGCAGCAGTCCCTGCTTCTGTTCGGGTTTGTTGCTAAGTCGGAACAAGTGGTAACGCAGATGATCCCCAAAAGGTCCCTGATCATCCGTGGCTTTGGCAAACAGGTCCGCTACTGCCATCTGCTGACTGGCCAGCAGATACAGGGCCTTCCGCACCAGGTAGGGATGACCCCCCAGGAGCGTGATCAGGTTCTGGATCTGGGCCTTATCCAGGGGGGAACTGTGCCGCTGATTCAGATCGGCAACCTGCTCTGGTGTAAAGTCGGTCAGTTGAATTACCTGTCCCACGTTGAAGGGAGATTGGTTCAGGTTTTCAATCAACTGGTAAGGTTCAGTCGAGGTAACCAGCACCAGATCTAATTGTTTCCAGAGGGGGGTGTTGGCCCGGTTGTTGTGCCAGCTCCGTAACATGCTGAAGAAGTCCGATCGAAAGTCCGTCTCAAACACCCGCTCCACTTCATCCATTGAGAGCACCAGGGGCATACCCAGCGCTTTCAAGAGATACCGGCCCAGATAACGGGTGCAGCGCTGGCTGTTGCCCAGGGGACTACTCCAGTACTCATCCAACCGATCTTCCAGGTCCAACACATCCGTCAACCAGGCACAGAACTGGTAGAAGAAGCGATCGGCCTCTGCCAGGGCTGATTTATCAAACAACTGAAAGTCCAGAAACGCCACGCGCTTGCCGACTTCCACCGCTGCCCCATTGATCCGACTCAGCAGGGAACTCTTCCCCACCTGGCGAGGCCCTTTGATCGTAATCGTCACCCCCTGCTGTTGAATCGTTTCCAGAGCCACCGTGTCACAGTCTCGTGCAACATAAAACCGGGATTGGGGGTCCATCGTCCCGGCAGGAATTTCCAGTACAGGCATATCGGCAAAAGGTTGGGGAATCAGGGAATAGGCGGGAACAGACGGAGAGAGGGCCGGTAGTTTGGAGCAACGAGCCTCAAAGATGCGCCCTTCTAGCAACAGGGTCAATACTTCCTGAATCAGGCGGGGGGACTGCTTCTCGGTGGTCCATTCCCGCTGTTGGATCGGGTCCAGATAGCTGCGCAGGGTGTAGTTGAGGGGGGAGTCGATCGGAAAGTTGATGCGAATCGGCAGAATGACGGGTCTCTTCTGGGCTTCCTGCAGGCGGGTGGCCGATCGCACCTCTGCCATTACCATCTCACTGGTGGCCGCCTGCTCTGACAGCAGCAGCAGAAAATAGTCTGCCTGCTTCAGTTCCAGTTCAATCCGCTGGGGCCAGGATTCCCCCAGATGCAGATCCTTCTGGGCCAGAAATGCCTGATGCCCCTGCTGCTCCAACGCATCATGGAACTGTTGTGCCAGGGTTGCATCCGGTTCCTGGGTGCGATAGCTGATAAAGACCCGTCGGGGATAGGGAATCAGGTAGACTGGCATGGGTTCGCTGACGCCCTTTAAGGTGCGTAGTCCGCCTTCAACGATCGGCAAAGACACCCGACTTTTCACCGAATCGTAGATGGCCTTGGACAGACAAATACCCCCTGGAGGGGCCTCGCTTTGCAGCCGGGAGGTGATATTGACCGCACTCCCCAGCAGATCCTGGTTGATCCGCTCCACATCTCCGGAATGAATCCCAATCCGGTGCAACAGGATCTGCTCTGGTGCAAGCTGGCTGGCTTGCTGGGCCAGGGTCTGCTGAATTTCGCGGGCACAGGCTACGGCCCGTTCCGCACTTTGGAAACAGATCATCAGACCATCCCCGGTGGACTTAACCACACAGCCACCATAGCTCTGACAAATGGAGCGCATCTGGGATTTGTCCCGCTCCATCAGGGTGATGATCTGGTGTTCGTTCAGGGTGTCGCTGGCTGGGGCTGACAGGATGTTGGTGGAAGAGACCACATCTGTAAAGACGATCGCAGCCATACCGCTGGCCCCTTCAGGAATCCAGGTGGGCAGGGTATTTTCGAGTCCATCCATAACATCAAAGATGTCTATTCAGACAGGTGTATAAGTTTAAACCATAGATACAGCCAATTCTATTTTGGTCCCAAATACTGATCTGGAGCGCCTTCTTAAACAAAAAGTTGTCTTCGCAACGGGGCATCAGGTTTTGTCATCCTGCTGCTTCAAGCTTTGCTTCATTGATGGCAGCAACAAGCACACTTCGATCTGCTGGAATTTCTGCCCATTTTTTGCTAATTTTCGCCACTAAGGATCGTGGATTTAATAACTCCGAGATTTTCAGCCCTCACCCCCAACCCCCAACCCCTCCCCCTCTCCCGCCGGGAGAGGGGGCAGGGGGGTGAGGGCAATCAGGAGTTTATCGGTGTTATTTAATTCTCATTCCTAAGTAATCGGGTGAGATTAATTATAAAAATGGGGGTCTGGGAGCATGCCCCCTTCACCCCTACACCTATCCTCGATTTAATTGTGCCGACCTACTTAAGTCGGTAGACCTAATTATTTGTAGGAGGGGTGGAGCGAAGCAAAACCCATGCAGGTGTTGGGCATCAATGTCCTGGTGCGGTTGAATCAGTTTTGCGTGAATGTTTTGCAGATGTTGTAGCAGATTGGTCAGGGGATTGAAGCAGGGTTGACCTAGACGATCGCCCCTGCCAACGTCGCAATGAGGCTAAGGTCGCATCCCTGGAATGTTCAGCCGAATTCGATAGATGCTGGTCTGGGCTGCCAGATAAAGGGTACGACCATCCTCATCCCCCCAAGCTAGATTGTGGGGATGCTCTGGACCCACGATCGTCCCCAGATGTTTGCCTTGGGGCGAGAGAATCCACAACCCGCCGGGACCGGAGACATAGAGGTTGCCCCGCTGATCCACCTTGATGCCATCAATGGCATCCTCGCCCGGTGCCTGGGTCATGTCATAGAAGACTCGTCCCCCAGACAGACTGCAATCCGGATTCACCGCGTACCGCATCACCACCTTGCGTTTTTCATCCCAGTTGCCGACGTACAGGTATTTCTCATCCGGCGAGAGGGCAATCCCATTGGGACCGCTTAACTCGCGGGTCAACAGTTTAAGCTGGCCCTGATGCAGGCAATAGACTCCACTGTAGGGTAATTCCTTGCGGGGGTCTTTAAACACCTGGGGTAGTCCAAATGGGGGGTCGGTGAAGAATAGCGCCCCGTCCGATCGATAGACCAGATCATTCGGACTGTTAAGCCGTTTTCCCTCATACCGATCGGCCAACACCGTCACGATCCCATTCTTCTCCAATCGGGTGACGCGCCGATTACCATGTTCGTTGATGGTGAGTCGTCCTTCCCGATCGAGGGTCAACCCATTCGAACCTGGTTGCTTGTATTCCCCAATATCAACACCGGCATAGCCGCTCTTGGTGCGGAACACCGATACCTGCCCGTCGGTGGACCAGCGGTAGATCGTGTTGGCATTTGGGTCACTGAATAGCAGGTAATTGCCCTCCTTCACCCAGACTGGACCTTCGGTAAACTGGAACCCGCTGGCCAGTTTTTCCAACTTGGCGTTTTTGGGCACGATCGCATCCAGGGCTGGATCTCGCCGGATCACGTTGACATCCTCAACCGTCTGAATTTTCCCAATCACAGCGGGTTTGTAAAAATCTAAGGTGGCTGAACGAATCCAGATGAAATTCTCCGGTGGACTGGAGAGGGGACCATTAGCTCCAAAGATGGCAATCTGGAAGGTTTGTCCGGGCCGAATGTTGCGGCCCAGGAGCAGACGATTGGGTGCATTAAAGCCCCGAATCAAGGAACCGCCACTCTGTCCCAACACCAGGGGCAACTGCCCATTCACCCAGACTTCAGCATAGTCATCCACCACAATTTCAAACACCACATCCGAACCTGTGGGATCAAAGTTGCCAATTTTGGCCGGAATCGTCAGGTTGAGGCGATACCAGTTGAAACAGAGCTTGCCGGTGCAACGACGTTGATCCAACGTATCAGGCTCGATCGCTTCCCAGGTGGAATCATCGAAGTTGGCAGTCCCGGCTTTGGGCGTGATGTCATAGGTTTTGTTCGGGGGACCAGATGGTTTACGATCGGGTCCCACACTGCGGAAATCCACCTCTGTCACTTTGGCATCGCTGTAGCGCCACTGCCCCTTGATCATCTGCACCCCTTCAGGGGTAGCCAGATTAACCACTGCTTCAGGATGAAGGGCAGGCACATTCTCGGTTGTTTGGGCTATGGCAGGACTACTTTGACAAGCAATCACGATCAGTAAACGAATGGCAAAAAACCTCAGAATTTGATGTTTCATAATCTCCTCCATTACAGAAGCAGGAATCAGGGTTAATTGGCTGAGGATTAGAGGGCGTTAGCTCCCGCGATCGCGATCTCCTCATCCTGCTGGGCACTGGCTGCACCACTCACCCCAACCGCACCGATGATCTGTCCTTCCACTTCAATCAACACGCCGCCTTGCAGGGGGGTGAAATCGGGCATGGCTACCAAGGAAATTCGACCATTTTTAATCGCATCCTCAAAAAACTTGGTGGGATGCTTGAAGCGAGCGGCGGTACGGGCTTTGCCAATGGAGACATTGGCAGCAGCCCCAAAGGTGTTATCCAGACGTTCCAGGGCGATCAGGTTGCCCCCTTCATCAACGACGGCGATCGCACCTCCAGGGGCGTTCTTCCGTCTAGCTTCGGCCACCGCCGCCGCAATAATCACCCGTGCACCTTCCAGCGTCAGAGCCTTGCGATTGACCACCCGCCCCTGGGAAGGGGTCGCCACGGGCTGCAGGGAGATCGCCTGAGCCTGCACCGCCGGGGCGATCGTGGACAGAATCAAAACGGTGGCCATGCTGTGAATGAGTCGTTTCATTGCAGTAATTCCTGTAGTTTCAAGGGATCAATATCAATTCATGGGGTTTCGGGGGCATCCCGATGGCTGCCCTATTCGGGGATGATAGTAACCCGCATCACCTGGTTAGTCTGAGCATAAGGAGCTTGAAGCATCACAGCTTGAATAGGGCCATTTTCAGCTACACCGGTATTGGGAGCAGACTGGCGAGGTCCCTGGGTGGGGCCGATTCCGGCTTCCTCATCCACTTCTGTGCCAGCATTCCAGAGCTGCACCTGGGTGGTCACATCCCCCTGAATGGGCTGACCACTGGTATCAAACAGGGCAATCCCAGATTCACGGGGGGCGTAGAACCAGTCGTTGGATTGGCCAAACATGGTGACGAAGAAGAGTTTTTGTCCTGGCGTCGCGGTTACCGTGAACTCAAACACCTGTCCCGGACGAATGCCACCGGCTTTGGTTGCACCTACAGCAGTGTTAAAGACGCCACTGGGCTGGCTGGCAAAGGACTGGGCCAGTTGGGTGGGATTGCCATCTTCCGCGATCGCCTCAATTCCCTGGCCTCGATCCTGCTCTCTAGCCTTAAACAGGGGCGTAGTCTGATTGGAAACCAGCCAAAAGCCGGGAGAAAAATCTAGGGTCCATTTTGTCCCATTGGAAGCAATAAATTCATCTTTGGTTGAGATGTTTTCGATCCGAACTTTGAAGCGAACCAACTTCCCCTGGGATAGGGAGGATTGGGCAGAGTTAGACTCAATTTGCTGCAGAATAGCGTTGTATCGTGTTGAGGATAAGCTATTTTGTGCGAGAATACGCGACCCGAATTGAGTACTAGTTTGATCCCTGGATGCAGAATTTCGTTGGGCTCTAGGAGCATAAATTGCGGCTATAGTGGCAAGATTTTGAGGGATTGTCGTTGTGGGGGCAGAGGGAACTCTGGGGGCGTAGAGGGTTGAGCCTGATTCTGCGGCCTGACCCACAGGGGTCAGCACTGTAGAGAGGAACAGGATCGATAAACTACCTAAAATCACGGGTTTCATAACTCAGTCTCCTGATAGTCAGTGAATAAAATTGATCTGCTGAACTGACTATCAGGATGCTGGAGAAAACTGAGACACCTTTGATGCGATTGTGAGCATTCCCTAAGAATCTGGCAAGAAATTTCCAAATTCATCCAAGCCCATGGTTTGTCGGCTTTCTTGAGCTTGAGCATGGCAGCATAGGGGCACTCGAACACGTCACGGCTCAGGCGTTCAGGCATTGTCTCCAACGGAGAATCGCCACTTTCTCAGGGTGGAAGCTTAACGGAAGCAGTGATCTCGACTGGAGATTATGGCCGGGAGAGTTGCCTTGATTGTATTGGCAGTTTTGGGATATATACCGTTGCAAAAAAAAGCGCCCTTTAGCGGGCGCTCAAGACTTAGCATTCATCAAAGACGCAAAAGGGAGAATCGGAATGGGAGGTTAGCTGGAAATTGTGGGGGCAGAGATTGCGATCGGTTGCCCTTCCCCTGCCGCCAAATCCAGCGGGAAGTTATGGGCGTTGCGCTCATGAATCACCTCAATCCCCAGGTTGGCCCGGTTCAGCATATCGGCCCAAGTGGGAATGGGCTTCCCTTGAGTATCCAGAATAGACTCATTGAAGTTGAACCCATTCAGGTTAAATGACATGGTGCTGATGCCAAGAGAGGCAAACCAGATCCCAATCACAGGCCAGGCAGCCAGGAAAAAGTGCAGCGCCCGGGAGTTATTGAAGGAAGCATATTGGAAGATCAGACGACCGAAGTAACCATGGGCCGCCACAATGTTGTAAGTCTCTTCCTCCTGACCAAATTTGTAGCCATGGTTGGCAGACTCCTCTTCAGTTGTCTCTCGGAGCAGGGAAGACGTAACCAGCGACCCGTGCATAGCAGAGAACAGGGCTCCTCCGAAAACCCCGATCACTCCCATCATGTGAAAGGGATGCATCAGGACATTGTGTTCTGCCGTAAACACAATCATGAAGTTGAAGGTGCCGGAAATCCCCAACATCAGACCGTCGGAAAAACTGCCCTGACCGATCGGGTAAATCAACAAGACTGCCGTCGCAGCCGAAGCAGGCGCGGAAAAGGCAACGGGAATCCAGGGGCGCATGCCCAGACGATAGCTGAGTTCCCACTGACGACCCATGTAAGCATAGACTGCAATCAGGAAGTGGAAAATGATCATCTCGTAGGGGCCACCGTTATAGAGCCACTCATCCAGAGAGGCGGCTTCCCAAATGGGATAGAGGTGCAATCCGATCGCATTGGAAGTCGGTACAACCGTAGCCGTGATGATGTTGTTGCCATACAGGAGGGACCCGGTAACAGGCTCACGGATGCCGTCGATATCGACTGGGGGAGCGGCAATGAAAGCCAGCACAAAGACGATCGTGGCGACCAGTGCGGTCGGAATGAGCAGCACTCCAAACCAGCCAATGTACAGTCGGTTCTCCGTACTGGTAATCCAGTTACAGAAGCGGTCCCACAGACTGTCGCGTCTGCGACGTTCCAAAATAGTGGTCATAAATCAAAAACCGTTATGAATGAAACAAAATGACAAGGAGGTGAATCACCTGCATTGTTATATAACTAAAAAGTTATATCGTTGTCAAGTATCTAGACTCCCATCATGGCGCTTCACAGATCTGTACAGTCCTAACCCTCTCCCTGGGCAAGCCTGCGGGCCATCCCAGGGGGCGATCGAGGACAAGGGATTTTTTATTAATCGTTATATAGCTATATAATTTAAATAAAAAAATCAGTCTCTAAACCCATGGCCATTTCTTTCTTGATTCCTTTAACGATCGCCCTGGCTGCTGCCTATACCCGGTATCAAACCCAGGAGGAAATGGTGGCTGTCTTTGCCACAATCATTGCCCTCATCAACCTGGTTTTAAGTTTTGTCCTGGCCCCCTGGATGGTGCAGGGTCTGATCCTGGTCGGTAGTTTTCTGGGTCTACGCTATTTTTGCTATCGCCACTCCTGCCAGAATGGAACCAGACTCCGTTGAAGTCCAAACCCCTCTTTTCTTTCTCATTCCTGAGTTAGGGTGATGGTCAGTTCAAAATGACTTTATCAGTCACCTGGCCTTCACCATCAATCTCATACACGATGGGAATAGCCGTTCCAAGTTCGACTTTGACAATCTCTTCCTCGGATAGATTTTCCAATTGTTTAATTATGGAGCGGAGGGAGTTGCCATGGGCCGCAATCAGCACATTATCCCCTGTCATTAAGTGCTTCATAATGCGATCGCGAAAGAAAGGAACGGTGCGCTTAACCGTATCAGCAAGACTTTCACCCCCTGGGGGCGCAATATCATAGGAGCGTCGCCAGAGTTGCACCTGTTCCTGGCCAAATTTGGCCACGGTTTCAGCTTTATTTAACCCTTGCAGTTCCCCATAATACCGTTCATCCAGAGCGGGCACTGTGTAAACGGGGAGTTCCTGTGTCGGATCGCCCTTGTACTGATCCCAACCATGCCAATCTGCATCATCGATATCGTGCTTGATGATCGGAATTTTACCGCCGCAAATATCGTCCACTTCCGTCAGGATAATGATGGCAGTTTCAATGGCGCGAAACAGCATACTGGTGAAACAGACCTGGACCCGGTAGTCTTTGAGCTTGCAGGAGGCGATCGTGGCTTCTGCCCGCCCCATTTCGCTCAGGGGCACATCGACCCATCCAGTAAATTTGTTTTCTGCGTTCCAAAGGCTCTGCCCGTGGCGGGTCAAAATCAATTTAGCCATGGTTTGCTATCCCTCAACTGCGATGGTGTGAATTTTGAGGAAGTTTGTGCTACCAGCCTGACCAAACGGAATACCACCCATAACCAGCACTTTATCCCCAGGTGCGGCAAAGTGACGTTGAATTAAATCGGTCTCCATCTGTTTCAACACATCGGTCAGGGGGCCTGAGAAGCTCTGGAGCAAAACTGGTCTGACTCCCCAGTTGAGGCTGAGCCGGTGATAGATTTTGGGATCAGGGGTATAGGCCACGATCGGAGCTTTGGGACGTTCCTCCGAGGCCAGGTGGGCGGTATAACCCGTTTCGGTGAAGGCCACAATACATTGCAGATTCAGGGTGTCATCGATCGCGTGCAATGCTTCACTGATGGCCTCGGCATCATCAATCCGTTTGGGGGGATAGTTGACAAACTGGATTGCAGGTTCCACTTCCGTCGCAATGCGGGCCAGCATTTTGACCGCTTCCACGGGATAATCCCCGACTGCGGATTCCCCAGAGAGCATCACCGCATCGGTGCCGTCCATAATCGCATTGGCCACATCACTGGCTTCGGCGCGGGTGGGGCGGGGATTGTGGATCATGCTGTCCAGCATCTGGGTCGCCGTAATCACCGGAATTCCCTTCTGGTTGCAGAGCTGGATGATCCGCTTTTGAATCAGGGGCACCTTCTCCGGACTCATTTCGACCCCCAAATCCCCACGGGCCACCATGATGGCATCACATTCATCCACGATCGCCTCCAGGTTGGAAATCGCCTGGGGTTTCTCCAGCTTAGCCAGTACAGGGATCTGGGCTCCCTTCTGCTGCAGCAAGGCTTTCAGCATCTGGATATCTTCTGGTTTGCGGACAAAGCTGAGGGAAATGATGTCCACCCCTTGGGCAATCCCAAAGTCCAGGTCGCGCTTATCTTTCTCCGTCATGGAAGGCAGGCGCAGATTCAATGACGGAAAGTTGACCCCCTTGTGGCTTTTGAGGATACCTCCCTCAATCACCCGACAATGGACGGCATTACCATCAATGCGCTCCACCTGGAGTTCCAGGAGACCATCGTCCAGCAGCACCTGGGTGCCTGGTTCTGCTTCTTCGGCCACATGGGGATAATCGATGCCGACGGTGCGTGGTTGTCCGCTGTAGTCCCCGATCGGAACCAGGGTCAGGGTCTCCCCCTCCTGCAGGAGCATCCCCTCTGCAGGCAAATCCCCCACCCGAATCTTCGGTCCCTGCAAGTCTTGCAGGAGCATCAGGGGTAAGTCCAGGTCGGTGGCGGCATTCCGTAACCGTTTGATCCGCTCAGCATGATCCTCATACTTACCGTGGGAGAAGTTGAGCCGTGCCACATTCATACCCGCCAGCAACATCTTCCGGATCATCTCAGGAGAATCACTGGCAGGGCCGATCGTCGCCACAATCTTCGTGCGATGAATGAGTGGTTTCATAATTGGTTGTCATTAGGTTATGAGTCATTTGGTCATTGGTTATGCGTCATTGGTCATTAGTCACTAGTTGCACTCCATGATTCAGTTCAGGTGAACTATCGCGCCTGTTCCTGCATCTATGATTCGGAAGGGCGATGGGATTCAATATTGGGGTATGGGTGAATTATTTTCACAAGCATAGTCATAACCGGATGACTACAAGATTACCAAGATTACTAGGCCAATTTAAGCCACCAAGTTCTGTTAACGACTCGTGTAATATCCACAAAATTTACACAATTGTTCTTTATTTTTGAAGGAGTGACTCAACCACATTTAGAGTAGCACGGCCCACCCAAACCTATGACTCTTCTCGCCAGCTCTCCTATTCATTTATCCCCTGAAATTTCTGGCTATACCATTGTTGAGCAACTGTATCTGGGGTCTCGAACAGCAGTCTATCGAGCGGTGCAAACAGTCCAACAGCGTCTGGTCGTGATTAAGATGCTACGGCGGGACTATCCGAGCTTCAGCGAATTGTTGCAATTTCGCAATCAATATACGATCGCCAAAAATCTCCCTATTCCTGGGATTGTCCATCCCTTGAGTTTGGAACTGCTGGGCAGTGGCTATGCCTTGGTCATGGAGGATGGGGGGGAAGTGTCTTTGGGGAAGTACATTCAGCAGCACCCCTTAGCTCTGACGGAGGTGCTGGCAATAGGCATCCAACTGTCCAATATTCTGCATGATTTGTGTCAGCATCGGGTGGTACATAAAGACATCAAACCTGCCAATATTCTGATTCACCCAGAGTCGAAACAAGTTAAATTGATCGACTTTAGTATTGCGTCCTTGTTGCCCAAAGAAACCCAGGAGATCCAAAGTCCTAACATTTTGGAAGGCACCCTGGCGTATCTCGCTCCGGAACAAACTGGGCGGATGAATCGCGGCATTGATTATCGTGCTGATTTCTATGCGTTAGGGGTAACCCTGTATCAACTGCTAACCGGAACCTTGCCATTTATCTCAGACGATCCATTGGAGTTAATGCATTGTCACATGGCGAAAATTCCGCTCCCTGTCCATCAGGTTAACCCTGATGTGCCTGCGATGGTGGCGACGATCGTCACAAAACTGATGGCGAAAAACGCGGAAGATCGCTATCAAAGTGCCCTGGGACTAAAACATGACTTGGAACGGTGTTTGGCCCAGTGGCAGGAAACAGGTGGAATTGCAGAGTTTGAGCCAGGACAGCGTGACTTAAGTGATCGCTTCTTGATTCCCGAAAAACTCTATGGCCGAGAAGCTGAAGTCCAGACATTATTAGCAGCCTTCGACCGAGTTGCGCGTGGCAGTTCAGAACTAATGCTGGTGGCAGGTTTTTCAGGCATTGGCAAAACGGCAGTCGTGAATGAAGTCCACAAGCCGATTGTACAGCAACGGGGTTACTTCATTAAAGGCAAGTTTGACCAGTTCAATCGCAATATTCCGTTCTCAGCCTTTGTGCAAGCATTGCGGGATCTGATGGGACAATTGCTCTCAGAATCTGATCTGCAACTGCTGCAATGGCAAACTAAGATTTTGGCAGCCGTGGGAGAGAATGGACAAATTCTGGTAGATGTAATCCCAGAACTGGAGCAGATTATTGGCAAACAACTGGGTGCTCCAGAGCTATCAGGCAGTGCAGCACAGAACCGATTTAACTTACTATTTCAAAAGTTTATTGAGGTATTTACAACAGCAGAACATCCATTGGTGTTATTTTTGGACGATTTACAGTGGGCAGATTTGGCTTCACTGCAATTGATCAAACTGCTGATGAATGGTAATGGCTATCTGTTGATGTTAGGGGCCTATCGCGATAATGAAGTCTCACTGACCCACCCGTTTATTTTGACGGTGGAGGAACTGAAGAAATCCAGGGCGATCGTCCATACAATTACCCTGGCCCCCTTGGCGTTTGACGATACCAATCGTCTGATCGCGGATACCTTAAATTGTTCCAGGGTAATCGCACAACCCCTGACTGAATTAATCGATCACAAAACAAAGGGCAATCCTTTTTTTACGACACAGTTTCTCAAAGTGTTGCATGAAGATGGACGAATCTGTTTCGATCATGATCGCCGCTATTGGACATGCGATATTGCCCAGGTGAGCGCACTGGCAATCACTGATGATGTTGTGGAGTTTATGGTGTTGCAATTGCAGAAATTGCCCCTCGAAACACAACAGGTGCTAAAGTGGGCAGCCTGTATCGGTAACCAGTTTGATTTGGCGACGTTGGCGATCGTCTCGGAACAATCATCAGCCGATGCAGCAACGGCATTGTGGAAAGTATTGCAGGAAGGCTTGATTTTGCCGATCAGTCAGATCTATAAGTTTTTTCAGGCAGAGGAATTGGAGCAGGCTGATTCACAAAGTGCAGTCAATCCGACGTATCGATTTTTGCACGATCGGGTCCAACAAGCAGCTTATGCATTGATTCCAGAGGAACAGAAGCAACGAACTCATCTCACCATTGGGCAACTACTTTTGCAAAATACTGACGAAACCCAACAAGATGAGCGAATTTTTGAGATTGTCAATCAATTAAATTATGGTATTTCACTGATACCTTCACTTGCTCAACGTCAGCAATATACTCGGTTAAATCTAAAGGCAGGTCGCAAAGCCAAAGAATCAACCGCCTATAGTGCAGCACAGCATTACCTCGCCTATGGGATGCAGTTATTAACAGAAAGTGGTTGGGATATTGACCCTGATCTGATGCGTAACTTATACGAGGAAGCAGCAGAGGTGGCATTGCTGAATTGTGATTTTGAGCAGATGGAAACTCTGATTCAGGTGGTGTTGGAACGCACCAGTACCTTACTTGACCAAGTGAAAGTGTATGAAGTCAGACTCCAAGCATATCAAGTACGAAATCAACAGCTTCAGGCAATTACAGTGGGGAGAGAAATCCTTCAGAAACTGGGGGTAATTTTTCCTGAGTCCATCACTCCTTGGGACATTCAACAACTGACCGAAAACACGCTGGCATCTCTGCCAAGTTGCCCGATCGCAGAGTTAGTGAACTTCCCAGTCATGCAGGAAGCCAATGCTTTAGCTGCTTTACGGATTATGATTAGCCTTGTTCCGTCCGTTCATCAGGCGGCTCCCCATCTCTTTCCCATTATTGCTTGTGAGGAGGTCAACTTATCGCTTAAATATGGTAACTCGCCTTTTTCTGCACCAGGATATGCAGACTTTGGAATTATTGTTAGCACAGTGTTGAATAAGCTAGAAGAAGGGTATCAATTTGGCCAGCTAGCCCTTAAAATTATGGACCGATTCTCTGAACGATCGGTTCAGAGTATGGTTCAGTTTAAGGTCGCTGCGTTTAATCAATCCAATCGAGACAGTATTCAACAAGCAATCAATTTATTAAAGGAATCCTATCAGGTTGGATTACAAATGGGTGATTCAGTTCATTCACTTGTTTCTACTTCGTTTAGATTAATGTATACCTATTTAAGTGGTGCAGAGGACTTAAATAGCTTACTAAAAGAACTCAATATTTATCAGGAAAAGTTTGCCACAAGTCAACATTTTTTGAATTGGGCACATATCCTTCGTTATTCTATTAAAAATTTTACTGAGTTTGGTCAAACTCCAAATCGTCTTGGCAGTGATGCCAGCGACGAAGCAGAATATCTATCAATACTCTGCAAAGAAAATGATGAATTAGCACTCCATTTATTTTACCTATCCAAGTTAATATTGAGCTTCTCATTTAGAGATATTTCTGCTGCAATTCAGGATGGTAATGAAGGGAAAAGATATCTTAAAGCTGGCATGGGTATGCCTTCTGCACCAGTTTATTACTACTACGATTCACTGACTCGTCTCACACTTTATCCAACGGTTGACCCCTCGCAGCAAGTAGAACTTCTCTCTCAGGTTGATGAAAATCAAGCAAAGTTAGGCATCCATGCCAATGCTGCTCCGATCAATTATCAACACAAGTACTTTCTAGTAGAAGCATTACGGTGCTCCCTTTTGGGTAACAGCTTAGAAGCGATATCCCTATATGATCGTGCTATTGCCGAAGCCAAAGCAAATGGCTATATCCAGGAAGAGGCTCTAGCCAATGAACTTACTGCTCAGTTCTACCTGAATTGGGGTAAAGAAAAAATTGCCCAAGATTATCTTACAAATGCCTACTACGGTTATGCTCGCTGGGGCGCGAAAGCCAAAACCCAGGACTTAGAACGCCGCTATCCCAAACTGCTCGCGTCCATTCTCCAAAAGCCGAATATTGCCATATCTACCAATGAAACCCTTTTTGCACTAGACTCAGCCACACTTCAGACTCCCGATACTCAGACTTATAATTCTGACAGTAGCAGTATTGCTGCCGCGCTCAACCTGGCAACCATTCTGAAAGCATCCCAAACCCTCTCTAGCGAAATTCAACTCGACAAACTCCTAGCAACCTTGCTACATACCGTGTTAGAAAATGCTGGGGCAGACAAAGGAGCATTGTTGCTAGCGCGTGAGCAGGAATGGTTTGTGGAAGCCGTTGCCACCATCGATCAACCAGCGCGGGTAGAACCCATCGCTCTGTCCAGTAGCCCTGAGGTTCCCCACGGCTTGATTCACACCGTTAAACGGAGTTTGCAACCCGTGGTCATTGTGGACGCCACTATCCATCCTGCTCTAGCAACAGACGCCTATGTTGTGCAACAGCAACCCAAGAGTGTCCTATGCACCCCGATTCTTCATCAGGGCAAACTAGTTGCTATTTTGTATTTGGAGAATCATGTCATCGTTGGCGCATTTACCAGCGATCGCATTGAACTATTGAACTTCCTCTGTGCCCAAGCTGCCATTTCCTTGCAAAATGCTCGCCTCTATCAACAGGCCCAGACTTATGCCCAACAGCTTGAGCATTCCCAACTGCAAATTGTGCAAAGTGAGAAAATGGCATCGCTCGGAAATCTAGTCGCAGGGGTCGCCCACGAAATTAATAATCCGATCGGCTTCCTCAATGGCAGTATCAACAATGCCAAAGACTATGTGCAAGACCTCCTCAGCTATATAGCCCTCTATCAGCAGCACCATCCCAATCCAGCAGCACCTGTGCAAGATAAAGCGGAAGATATTGACCTGGACTTTCTGATCGAAGACTTGCCCAAGCTATTGGATTCGATGCAAGGCGCGAATGATCGCATCAAAAGTATCAGCACCAGCCTGCGCATTTTTTCCCGCGCGGATACACAATACAAGGTCAGTGCTAACTTACACGAAGGCATTGAAAGTACTCTGTTGATCCTCAAATATCGGCTCAAAGCCAACGAAAATCGCCCTGCCATTCAAGTCATTCAAGACTATGGTGATTTGCCGCCCATTGAATGCTTCCCTGGACAATTAAACCAGGTGTTTATGAATATCTTGGCAAATGCGATCGATATGTTCGATGAAATGGCAAAAAACCAGACTTTTGCTGAACTGGAAGCCAATCCTCAACAAATTATAATTCGTACATTAGTTGATTCTAACCAAGTGCAGATCCAGATTTGTGACAATGGCAAAGGTATAACCGAAGATGTGAAAGCAAAGGTTTTTGATCATTTGTTTACGACAAAAGGCGTGGGTAAAGGAACGGGATTGGGATTGGCTATTGCCCGTCAAATTGTAGTAGAAAAACATGGTGGTCACTTAGAAGTTCGATCTGAGGTGTGTCAAGGTACCAAGTTCTGCATCCACCTGCCGATTTGTGGTGAGTCGAGTCAGCGGGACCATGTCACCATGGCCCCCTCCCCCCAGAACCGCTCGTGACCGTTTTCCCATTCAGCGGCTCAACCTATCGGTCATCCCAAACACTCCCTCTGTTGGAAGTCATACAGAACCTTCAGTAGCTCAGCTTTAAGTCACCGTTCGTTTTTTGGCTGTACTCTGGCACGTCTACGCTGACAGCAGAAGCCTTCCAGATGTTCTGGAGGTAATCCCGAATGGAGCGATCGCTGGAGAACTTACCCATGCGGGCCACGTTCAGAATCGACATCCGGGTCCAGTGGTCTTGATCGCGGTATGCCTGACTTACCCGATCCTGGCATTCCACGTAGGATTGGTAATCGGCCAACAGGAGGTACTCATCCCGATAGAGCAGGGAATCGATCAGGGGCTTGAACAGGTTCCTGTCCCCATGGGAGAAGAAGCCGGAGGCAATCCGATCGATCACTCGCTTGAGTTCTGGGTTGTTGTGGTAGTAATCCCAGGGATTGTATCCAGCGGCTTTTTGGGCCTGCACTTCTGCGGCGGTCAACCCAAACAGGAAGAAGTTATCGGTTCCGACAGCTTCCCGAATTTCAATGTTGGCTCCATCCAGAGTCCCGATCGTCAGGGCTCCGTTCATCGAGAACTTCATATTACCCGTACCAGAGGCTTCCTTGCCTGCCGTAGAAATTTGCTCTGAGAGGTCAGCGGCAGGGTAGACCCGCTGGGCAAACTTAACGTTGTAGTCCTTCAGGAACACCACTTTGAGACGACCATGCATATCGGGGTCGTTGTTCACGATCTGGGCAATGGAATTGATCAACTTGATGATCAGTTTGGCCATGTAATAGCCAGGTGCTGCCTTTCCTCCAAACAGGAAGGTGCGCGGTGTACTATCCAGATTGGGATTGGCCTTGATCCGGTTGTACAGGGTAATGATATAAAGGGCATTCAGGTGCTGTCGCTTGTATTCATGAATGCGCTTGGCCTGAATATCGAATAGGGAGTTGACATCTACCTCAATTTGGTAGTTGGTTCGAATGTAGTTGGCTAGATCTTGCTTCACCGCTTGCTTCACCTGACGGAATTCGTTGCGGAAGCTGGCATCATGGCTGAAGTTTTCCAATTGGCGCAGTTCATCCAAATTTTTAATCCAGCTTTCGCCAATCTTGCTGGTAATCAGGTTTGTCAACCGGGGGTTGCTCAGCACCATGAACCGGCGAGGGGTGACGCCATTGGTCACATTCGTGAACTTCCCTGGATACATCTCATAGAAATCATGCAGGGTCGTCTGTTTCAGCAATTCACTGTGGAGTTCAGCAACACCATTGATAGCAGAGCTACCCACGCAGGCAAGGTTAGCCATGCGGACATAGCGCTCACCGCTTTCATCAATGATGGACATGCGACGAATGCGATCGAAATCATCCGGGAACCGGATCCGAACTTCATCCAAAAACCGCTGATTAATTTCGTAGATAATCTCCAGATGACGAGGTAACAGACTCCCGAACATAGGTAGGGGCCAGCGTTCCAGTGCTTCAGGGAGCAGGGTATGGTTGGTGTAGGCAAAGGTTTTGGTCGTGATCTCCCAAGCCTTTTCCCAGGTGAACCCGGAGTCATCCAACAGGAGCCGCATTAATTCAGCAACACCGATCGTGGGGTGGGTGTCATTCAACTGAATGGCATATTGCTCATGGAACCGTTCCAGGGGAAGATTTTTCATCTTCATCATCCGAATCATGTCTTGCAAGGAACAGGAGACAAAAAAGTACTGCTGCTCCAATCGCAGTTGCTTACCCTGGTGGGATTCATCATTGGGGTAAAGCACTTTGGTGATATTTTCACACTCGCTCTTTTCGTGAACAGCGCCAAAGTAATCGCCTTTATTGAAGGCTTCAAAATCAAAAGATTCGGGTGCTTCTGCTTTCCACAGGCGTAGGGTGTTGGCTGTATTCGTCTGGAAACCCAGGATGGGCGTGTCGTAGGGAACTCCTTTCACCACCTTGTAGGGAACCCACCGCACATGATAGTGACCCTGCTCATCCTGGTAAGCTTCTGAGTGCCCACCGAACTTCACTTCTAATTCTGCTTCTGGGCGGGCCACTTCCCAGGGATTCCCATAACGCAACCACTTATCGGTAATTTCGACCTGCCAGCCATCTTTGATGTCCTGGTCGAAAATGCCGTATTCGTAGCGGATGCCATAGCCGATCGCAGGGATTTCCAGCGTGGCCAGAGAGTCAACGTAGCACGCAGCAAGGCGACCCAGGCCCCCATTGCCCAATCCGGGTTCTTCTTCCTGCTCCAGCAGATCCGTCAGGCTCAGGCCAAATTCCTCCATGGCCTGCTTGACCGCATCGTAAAGTCCCAGGTTAATCAGATTATTTCCCAGGTGAGGCCCCATAAGAAACTCAGCCGACAGGTAGGCAACCATGCGGGGTGCTTTTTCCAGATAAGTCTGGGTTGTGTTCAGCCAGCGATTGAGCAAGCGATCGCGCACCGTATAGGCCAGTGCCATATAGTAGTCATTCTTCGTCGAGATTTTGGGAAACTTGGCCTGGATATAGAACAGGTTATCCAGAAATGCCCGTTTCAGTGTCTCAACATTAATCCCAGTGCGATCGTCTTCGATTTGAATAGTTCCAGGAACAGAACTGACCATAATTCAGCTTTCTCCGTATTGTTTTTTATTAGCCATTTTTTGTTGGTCATGGGTCATTTGGTCCCCTCCCAGGAGGGGTGGCGCGTAGCGCCGGGGTGGGTTTGGAGGGATGAGGCATTTGACTAGTGACCCATGACTAACAGACTAGAGGGTTTAGCCCGATCTCCCTGTAAGGTCACTCCCCGCTGGTTGGCTGCCAGGTGACGCACAATTTTGTAAACCGTTTCAAGCTTGTCAGCAGCAGCAGCTTTTTCTGCTAGAGTTGCCAGGTCCAGGGGTTGGTCTGCATTTTTGAGGACAGTCAGAATCTGCCGCTGTAAATCGAGGACGGATGCGGCTGCTTTCTTGCCGGCCTCTACGCCCGGCTGGTGATAGGCATTGATGTTGACCAGCGAGGCATAGAACCCGACTGCCCGTTCATACAAAGCGATCAGGGCTCCCACGATGCGAGGATTGACCTGTGGAATGGTGACGGTGATCGAGTCCCGATGATTTTCATACAGGGCCTGTCGGGTGCCCTGTATGAAGCCGGAGAGAAAATCGCCCGATGTGGCGTCCGGTTCCACCTCGATTGACGGACCCGATCGATCTTCCAGGACTTCAATGAAGGTGGCGAAGAAGTTGGGCACCCCTTCTCGGAGTTGTTGTACATAGGCATGCTGGTCTGTGGAGCCTTTGTTGCCATAAACGGCAATTCCTTGATGCACCGTGTTCCCGTCCAGATCCTTTTCCTTGCCCAGGGATTCCATCACCAACTGTTGCAGATAGCGCGAGAACAGCAACAAACTGTCCTTATAGGGCAGCATCACCATGTCTTTCTCGCCTTTGCCATTACCGGCGCAGTACCAGGCCAGGGTGAGCAGAGCTGCTGGATTCCGCCTGATCTGAGGCACACGGGTAGCCGCATCCATTTCCTTTGCCCCGGCCAGTAGCGATCGAATATCGATGCCTAACAGGGAGGCAGATAGCAACCCAACCGCCGACATTTCTGAGGTGCGTCCTCCCACCCAATCAAACATGGGAAACTCAGCCAGCCAGCCTTCCATCCGCTCTAGCTCATCCATTTTGCTGCCAGGAACCGTAATGGCAACAGCATGGGAGGGGAAGTGTAAGCCCTGTTGCTCATAGACATGCTTCACCTCCAGCATGCCATTTCGGGTTTCGGGGGTGCCGCCTGATTTGCTGGTAATGATGATGAGCGTGCTCTTGAGCCGATCCTGCAGCCGCTTGAGCACCCGATCAATGCCTGCAGGGTCTGTATTGTCGATGAAGTGAATGTTCATCGGGGGAAAATCGGGAGCCAGCGCCTCTGCGACAAATTCTGGCCCCAGGGCCGAACCTCCGATGCCGATCGACAGAATATCGGTAAACCGGGAAGCTTCTGGTGGGTGAATGGTCCCACTATGCACCTTCTGAGCAAAGGCTTCGATCTCATTCAGGGTCTCCACAATCTCCTTACGGAGGTTGGCGGGTGCTCGATCGGGGTCTCGCAGCCAGTAGTGCCCCACCATCCGGTTCTCATCGGGATTGGCGATCGCACCGCCCTCCAGGGCTTCCATATCCTGAAATGCCTTGTCAAACTTTGGCTTCAGGATTTCAAGCAGGGCATCATCGAATCGCATGCGGCTCACATCCACGTACAGATCCAGACCTTCGTGGTAGTAAAGCCAATCTTCGTAGCGTTCCCAGAGGGCTTTGGTGTCCATACAAACCTCGTTAACTTACAGTGGGGAGCCGGTTTACTGGAAGCCGATGTGCGCGATCGCGCCCAGGTATTCGTAGTAGGTGATCTGCCCATCCCCGTTGTGATCAGCTTCACCCAGAATAGTTTTAACTTGCTCGACACTGAGCGGTAAGACCAGATGATTGGCAATGTTAATTGCCTCTTCCAGGGAAAGCAGGCCGTTCTGGTCAAGGTCTAGTTCACGGAACTTTTTCAGAATCTGGAAGGTCGGTTCAGTCGCAACCACAAACTCTTCAAACTCAATACACCCATCCTTATCCATGTCCAGTGCCTCAAAACGCTTTGTCAGGCGTTTCTTCTCCTCGGCCAGGGTAAAGTTGAGATATTCATCAATCTCGATCTTGCCATCCTGGTTCACATCCAGGTGTGTAAAGGCATTCACGATCGAGGTCAATCTTTCTTCAGGGATTAGGGCTTGAGCGTCTGCGGATATTTCAAAGTTCAATCTGTCAACATTCATACATTTGCTCTCAATCACTGCTGTCAGAATAGGCTTGGGTTACTGTGTCATGACTCAAGTTGTATGGAAGCAAAATTAAGCAACAGGTTGATCAATCCTAAGGCTCCTAAAGCAGGAAAGTAGCTCTCTCTTCCTGCTTAGGAACGGGAATTAAATAGCCTGGATTTCTTCAGCCCCTACCCCTAACCCCAATCCCTCTCCCAAATTTGGGAGAGGGATTGGGATGAGGGCAATCAGGAGTTTGACACTTTATTTAATTCTCATTCCTTAGGGTGCAAAACGGCTTGGCTGCAACTGCAATAGAAATCAAAAAAGGGGGATAAATTCCCCCTTCCTCGTGCTTAGTAAGGCCATCTCCAATTCACTACATCCGGACGATCAATCCCATGTTCGTAGGCGTAGTTGCGACAGTCAATTTGCTCATCCTTGAGCATTTCTTTGATGTGAGCCCCTGCAACTTTCAGCTTGGGAATCCGATCGATCACGTCGATCGCAATACTGAAGCGATCGACCTGGTTACAGATAGCCAGATCTAGCGGAGTATTGATATTCCCCTTTTCTTTGTAACCGCGCACATGCAGGTTCTTGTGATTGGTCCGACGGTAAGTGAGACGGTGAACAAGCCAGGGGTAGCCATGGAAGTTGAAGATAATAGGCTTATCGAGGGTGAAGAGGCTGTCAAAGTCCCGATCGCTCAACCCGTGAGGATGCTCGATTTCAGGTTGCAATTTGAACAGGTCAATCACATTGATAAACCGGATCTTCAAATCCGGGAAATGCTCGCGCAGAATGCAGGAGGCTGCCAGAGACTCCTGGGTGGGAATGTCCCCTGCTGTCGCTAAGACCACATCCGGTTCCCCACCCTGATCCGTACTGGCCCACTCCCAAATATCAATACCCTTAGTGCAGTTCTTAATCGCTGCATCCATGGTGTGATATTGCAGGTGCAACTGCTTATCCGACACAATCACATTGATATAGTTCTTACTGCGTAAGCAATGATCAGCAACAGACAGTAAGGTATTGACATCAGGAGGGAGGTAAATGCGAACCACATCTGGGCTCTTGTTCAGCACCACATCGAGAAACCCTGGGTCTTGATGGGTAAAACCATTATGATCTTGTCGCCACACCGTAGAGGTAATGAGCAAGTTCAAGGATGCAATTTCTTCCCGCCAATGGATGCGATTACAGATCTCCAACCACTTGGCATGCTGGTTAAACATGGAATCAATCACATGGGCAAATGACTCGTAGGTCGAGAAGAAACCATGGCGTCCAGTCAGCAGGTAGCCTTCCAACCAGCCTTCCAGGGTGTGCTCACTCAACATCTCCATCACCCGCCCATCGGGGGACAGTTCTCCACCATCCGCATCCTCTGGCAGGTAGTCCGCAATCCAGAACTTCTTGCTGACTTCGTACACCGCATGCAGCTTGTTGGAAGTATTTTCGTCAGGACCAAACACCCGGAAGTTGGTCATGTTGCACTTCATGACATCCCGCAGAAAAACCCCCAGGGGCTTGGTGTTCTCGGCCTCAATGGTACCTGGCTGATTGACCTGCACACCGTACTCTCGGAAATCAGGCATCTTCAGGGCACGCCGCAGCAACCCCCCGTTAGCGTAGGGTGTGGAGCCCAGGCGTTTGTTGCCTGCAGGTGCTATCGCCTTAATGTCTGGCAGCAGGGTGCCTTGCTCGTCAAACAGTTCCTCTGGCAGATAAGCCCGCATCCACGCCTCTAGCTGTTGCAGGTGCTCTGGATTGTTGTGCATCCCGCCCATGGGTACCTGGTGCGCCCGCCAGAACCCCTCTACCTTATGACCATCGACTTCTGAGGGGCCGGTCCATCCCTTCGGGGTACGCATCACAATCATGGGCCAGATGGGACGGATTGCCACCCCACTGGAACGGGCTTCCTGCTGAATACTGTGAATCTGGGCCACACAGTGATCCAGGGTGGCTGCCATGGCCTGATGCATCGATTCGGGATCGGACCCTTCCACAAAGTAGGGGTCATACCCATAGCCTTCAAACAGGGCCTTCAACTCCCGATGGCTGATTCGGGAGAGAATGGTTGGGTTGTTGATCTTGTAACCATTCAGGTGCAACACTGGCAGCACCGCACCATCCCGAATCGGGTTGATGAACTTGTTTGAGTGCCAGGAGGTGGCCAGAGGGCCTGTTTCTGATTCCCCATCTCCAGGCATGGCCACCACAATCAGGTTTGGATTATCAAAGGCAGCACCGTAGGCGTGGGAGAGGCTGTAGCCCAACTCACCCCCTTCATGGATTGAGCCGGGGGTCTCAGGGGTACAGTGGCTACCAATGCCCCCAGGGAACGAGAACTGCTTGAAAAACTGGCGCATGCCCTCAATATCTTCACTGCACTCCGGGAAATAGTGGGAGTAGCTGCCCTCCAGATAGCAGGGACCTAGGAATCCAGGCGCACCATGTCCAGCACCCACCATGAACAGCATGTCCTGATCAAACTTATTGATGATCCGGTTCAGATGGGTGTAGAGGAAACTGATCCCAGGGCTTGATCCCCAGTGCCCCAGCAGTCGCTTCTTGATTTGCTCTGGCTTGAGAGAATCCCGGAGCAGGGGGTTCTCTCGCAAGTAAATCATCCCAACGGCCAGGTAGTTACTAGCCCGCCAGAAAGCATGCAGTCTCGACAGTTCCACAGCACTGAGGGGTGTCCCTTCAACAGTCGATCGTGCTTGCCCGAAGGCACTGGTGGACATATCCTGGGTTGGCTTAGACGGTGTGGCAACCATAAGCTGTACTCCAATTCAGAAAAATCAAGGAAAAACTCAATGCCTTAAACAAGTCTGGTGAACTATGATAGCCCACTCATTCTGCTGATCCAATTTCATCAGGATTTACCGGAACCAACTGTGCCCATTCATGCGATTTACTGATGCTGCTTGCTCACCTGTAATTTTTAGTAAGACTTCTGCAATAGAATTTTGCCTAGAAGAATGCCTACTAAAACATAAACATTTGGATACATCTGGATACACAGATCCAGAATCCTGCCAGCTCTTAAGGAATGAGAATTAAATAACACCGATAAACTTCTGCTTGCCCTCACCCCCCTGCCCCCTCTCCCGGCGGGAGAGGGGGAGGGGTTGGGGGTTGGGGGTGAGGGCTGAAAATCTCGGAGTTATTAAATCCACGATCCTAAGGTTCTGTTCCAAATACCTGATTGCACAGCAAATCGCACGATAGATTGGGGGATTTTCTTGTGATTCCAATCTATAAAAAGCGAATCTATGATTGAACATGCTGACTATTGTTCGGGCTTCCTGTTTTTTGACTTCCTGCTTTTTGGCTTCCTGTTTTCGAGATCACTCAAATAAAAAAGTAAAAGATATCAACATCAAGCGCAACAACAAACCAGAGTCAATTATTGCACTATCGATTATTGCACTATCGATCATTACACTGGGAATTGACCGTCTATTTCTTCTGTTTCTAGAGATAATCGAATTCCGTTACGGCTGACGATCAAATAATACATGAAAAATATACAGCGTTTTTTATGCTGGTGAGGCACAGTAACAGCAATGAGAGAACCAGTTCCTTAAGTCGCTCGATGACACCTGGGAGAAAGCTTCATCAATAGCTTTGGCAAGTTCTGGATAACTGCGTGCCTTAATCGAACGCAGAATGCTCTTAATCTTTGAAAAGCAATTCTCGATAGGCGAAAAGTCTGGTGAGTAAGGGGGTAGGAAAATTAGCTTGGCTCCTGCATCCTCAATCAAATTTCTAACGTCTTCACCCAGATGAATAGAGCAGTTATCCAGGATGACACAGGCACCTTTCCATAACTTAGGCACAAGTTTCTGGGAAATAAAGGCTTCAAAGGTCAGTCCATCAGTTGACCCCATGAGATTGCAGTAAGTCACGACCTCCCGCAGACTAATCGCCCCTAGAATCGAGACTCGTTTCCCTCGCTGGCTTGGACGCTTGCCATGTGCTCGTCTGCCTTTCGG